>CAZRYI010000015.1:0-5013 GCA_964604255.1 uncultured Nitrospirota bacterium | reverse complement strand
CTTTGTTTATCCTTGAGAACGTCTTCCCGTTGGTGACACGCTACGAAATTTTGAGACGTGAGATCCGGGCCTTTCATGTCTGTTCCCGGTCTTCGGTCCGGCATTGTTGCGTCTGGCAGTATAGGCCCGTGGTGCTCGGGCAAACTCTTTGCTCGCGCCAGGCACAGTTGCTTTGTAGTCAAAATCTGCCACACTGCAACGCTTTAGCGGAAAGCCCAATATTCGCTCAATTGTTCGCACCATCGTTCGGTCTTCATCTGTCACCAGGGTAAAGGCATCGCCGCTTTTGGCCGCGCGCCCTGTTCGACCGATGCGATGAATATAAGCTTCGGGGGTGTCTGGAATATCGTAGTTAATGACATGAGAGATTCGGGAGACATCAATGCCGCGGGCAGCAATGTCTGTCGCCACCAAAATCTGAAACTTGCCATCGCGAAAACCATTCAGTGCCGCCTGTCGCCTGTTTTGTGACAGGTTTCCCTGCAATGACGTTGCACGATAGCCGGAGCGTTCCAGCTGTTCACCGAGGCGTTTTGCCCGATGTTTAGTGCGAGCGAAGATTAGAACAGATTCCGTATTTGTATGTTCCAAGAGCTTTCGTAACAAGCGCGTTTTGAGTTGTTGGGTAACCGGGTAAAGCGCGTGAGTCACAGTTACAGCCGCTTCAGATCTCCCGACCTCCACCGTAATAGGGTCAAGCAAAATATTCTTCGCCAGTTTTTTGATTTCGTCTGGCATGGTGGCTGAAAAAAGCAGGGTCTGTCGTTTTTCGGGAAGGATTTTCAGTATTTTACGGAGGTCAGGCAGAAAACCCATGTCGAACATGTGGTCGGCTTCATCAAGCACGAGTACTTCCAGGTGTCGTAGATTGATGGTTTTTTGCTGCATGTGATCCAATAGTCGCCCGGGACAGGCCACAACGATATCGGCACCGCGTCTCAGTTTTTGGATTTGCATGTTGATGCTGACGCCGCCGTAGACCGTCACGCTCCGCAAGCCTGTTCGCTTTCCGAGGATTGTGATTGCTTCGTGGATTTGCTCTGCCAGTTCGCGGGTCGGTGCAATAATGAGGGCGCGAACCTGTCCTCGTTTTCCTGTCATTAAGCGGTGGAGAATCGGCAGCCCGAAAGCGGCCGTCTTGCCCGTGCCTGTTTGGGCCAATCCCATGACATCACGCCCATCCATTACGACGGGGATTGCTTGTTCCTGAATGGGTGTCGGGGTGGTATATCCGGCCCCATCAATCCCCATCAAAACTTTTTCATCAAAATTAAAATCTGTAAAACGATCCATATGTTCCTTTCTCTATCGTGTATTTCAAAACAAAAAAGGCCCCGGAGTCATCCCGGCGCCTTTTTTGTTGCGTATCGTATTTTTCCTAGAATAGCTATTTTACCGAATAAAGGTATTTAGTGACAAAGCAGGATACAGGTTTTGTGTGAGATCGTCAATAGATTCAAGCAGTTTCTTTGAAATATAAATTGCTTGAATAGGATATTTTTTAAGTAAAAACAATGATTTATTCTGAAATGGACGCTCCGGGTTTGATCGCCCCTTTCATCAAATCTCAAGCCCTTTGTTAAGGAAGCATTGACTTAATCAGAGCTTCCTTAAGGCGTGGTCGGCTCTTCAACCCTAAGACCCGTGGGAGGAGAAATCCCCTTGTAAATGTAAACATAGGTGGTGACACTCGTGGCAGGTAATGTAACGGAAAAACTTGAGTCTGCAAGGACGACAGAGCTGAGCTCTGCCCAATTTTCTTCACCCGTATATGCAGTACGGACGGCGCTTAGTGCTGTAAAGTTGCTGACACCAGAGAGATTAACTTGAACTGTCTGAGCAATGTTACTTCTGTTGGCACAGACCTGAACAAAACTCGATGCCTTAATATATGCCGTACACCTGATAGACGATGAAGTAGATTCAACGTCTATTCGTCGAAAACCGGGTTTGACATAACGGGAGTATTGTCCGGTCAAATAATAATTCTTGTTTAGTCGATAGCCAGTATATGTGGCGCCAGAATTTAGCAAGGAAATGAGGTGAGTATTGGTCGGCTCCCATTCACCAAAAAACCCCCACATATGATCCACGGCGCTAACGTTATACTCACTAATCTGGTCATGCAGTGCATTAACCCATGCTTCTGCCGCTGCTGCCGTGCCATAACCAGGAGGTGGCGACCATTCGGTCATCCATATTGGAATATCATTTTGCAAACTCATCGTTTTGATACGCTGTTTTTCCTCAGGCCAATCACCGTATAAATGATAAGCAAATGCACCAATGTGCTTGGCCGCGTCAGGATCAGCCATAATGATGTCTAATCTCTCCCGAGCGAATCTGGCATGAAGATCATCGGGTGCGATAATCTTAGTCGCAAAACCTTCAGCCTCTAACTTTGAGCCAAGTAATTTAATGACATCTCGAAGGTATGCCCCACTCCATATCCCGCCGCGCACGTATCCTGGTTCATTCATAATGGAATAGAAGGGTAGCTCTGCCCCTTGGTCACGCCAACGGCGAATGATTGCCATTGCCCACTCGACATATTCTTCGGGATTCGCTTCGCTCATCCAGTCTTCTAATTCAATGGGCGACAGAAAATAATTTGTGACACCCCGTGACCTCGCGCGTTTAACAATATCAATGAGTGCATCATTTTTTTTCCACTCAAAATCGAACATGGATAAATCTGTATCGTTGGGGTCGTTGTTATCGTTAATTTCTTCGATACTTTCGTCCGTTGCCGGGCGTACACGCGTAAGTCCTAAATCAAGGTAGAGCTTATCCAAAATTTCGTCTTCCTGAGTAGGCGTCATCGTTGTATTCGCCCGTCCAGTCGTTTGATTGAAATTATTAAACACATGAGGATCATCAAATACTCGTATTGTCGTACCAAAGCCCTCCATCATCTGGTGAACAACATTGCCATTGACAGTCACTGTTACATCTGCTGAGAACACGTCACCAGGTGTTGCCATGATAAGACAAAGGCTCAAGACCTGAAAAAAATGAAACTTGTTTGTATCGGTTTTGTTCTGGAAATATTTCATCGTCTTTTTTTAACTCTCTTCTATCATAAGGAAGCTCTGAACAAGTCATGAATTGTTTTTTTTTCATGGCTAAAATTCCGAGCTTTTCCGTTCCACTCTCTGCACTCTGGTAATATCAAAAGCTCAAACTTGCAATATCTAAACCTCAAATTTTAGATATGCTTGCCCTGGCAATGCGTTCTTTACTTGGGACTTGGACATACGATATCTTGATCGGTCTGTAAACCTCGACTAATGATCCATCATGAAACTTTCTAATCAATCAAAATAACACGCGTCGTAACGAAAAAAAATCAAAAGGACACAACTGAATGCCAGAAACCAAGCATTCCATGGAGCTTCGTTCCACGGGAAATCGATTTGTACCGCTCAAAATAAAGCGGCCAAAAAATATAAAAAATGACCTGCTCTCAGGTTTAACCGTTGCGCTGGCCTTGGTGCCGGAAGCCATTGCCTTCTCTTTTGTTGCCGGTGTTGATCCAAAAGTGGGGCTTTACGCTGCTTTCATGATGGGACTCGTTACGGGTGTTTTTGGTGGACGTCCGGGCATGATTTCTGGTGCTACTGGTGCTGTTGCCGTTATTTTTGCTCCACTCGTCGCCAAGGTCGTTACTCAGGGGCAAAATGCTGGGATGAGTGCCGATCAGGTCTTAGAGAGTGCTTTGGCTTATTTATTTTCAGCCGTGATTTTGATGGGCTTGATCCAAATTGTTTGTGGTGTGCTCCGTTTAGGAAAGTTCATCCGGCTTGTGCCGCATCCCGTCATGTTGGGTTTTGTGAACGGATTGGCCATTATTATTTTTAAAGCCCAGTTTGATCAGTTTACAGAGGGTGGCACACTTCTGGCCGCAGCTCCTTTGATGTTGATGTGTGTTTTAATCGCCCTGACAATGGCCATCGGTATTTTCCTTCCCAAGCTCACCAAAGCCGTTCCGGCAACCTTGGTCGGCATTGTGGTGGTGAGCTTGATTGGACACTTGATCAATCAAAATAGCCCGGGACTGGTGCGAACTGTACTTGATTTTGTTCAGGATCGTAATGCAAGCATCACGACGATCGCCGCAGGATTACCCTCATTTGGCCTACCAGCAATGCCCTTTACTTTTGATGCTTTTGCTTTAATTCTACCCTATGCCGTACTCGCCGCCGCAGTGGGTCTGATTGAATCCCTCATGACCTTGACCCTGGTGGACGAACTCACCGAAACGCGAGGCCGTGGCAACAAAGAATGTATCGGGCAAGGTCTTGCAAACGTGGTCAATGGATTCTTCGGCGGCATGGGTGGCTGTGCCATGATTGGTCAAAGTATGATCAATATTCGGGGTGGCGGAAGAGGGCGACTTTCAGGCATTACCTCAGCACTTTGTCTGCTGGGATTTGTTTTGTTTGGCGCTGCTTTCATTGAAAAAGTACCCCTGGCAGCGCTCGTTGGTGTCATGTTTATGGTCGTCATCGGTACCTTTGAATGGTCCAGCCTACGACTGGTGAATAAAATTCCCGGATCAGACTTGCTTGTAATTATCATTGTTTCCGGCGTCACGGTGGCAGTTGATCTGGCCATTGCCGTATTGGTTGGTATCATCGTTTCTGCCCTGGTTTTTGCCTGGGAGCACGGAAAAATAATGCAGGCAGACAAGAAAGAAAGCGCAGGGCGAACGCTTTATCATCTCAAAGGGCCACTGTTTTTTAGTTCGGTCACATCGTTCAAGGATCTTTTCGATTTCAAAAATGACGCCGAACATGTGGTCATTGACTTCGCAGAGTCCCGCGTTTGGGATCATTCAGGGCTGGAAGCCCTTCAAAATATTACAGAACGCTACAGTCAAAATGGTAAAAAACTTCACCTGCTGAACTTGAGTAAAGAATGTCGCACCCTCTTAGGAAAAGCAGGAAATATCGTCGAACTCAGTGTGATTGAAGACCTGGAATGGCACATCGTAGATGATGTCTTGGCTTA
>CAZRYI010000014.1:7022-17570 GCA_964604255.1 uncultured Nitrospirota bacterium | reverse complement strand
AGGGTGTAATGGTAGGACATTGTTCGGATTTCAAGCACATAATACCAAAGGCATTCGATGCCGATAAAAATTGCCAGAACAATCATGTGGGCCGCGAGAGGTGTTTCTCGATTGATCCAGCAGCGCATTCGGTCAAGCGGGCCAGTGGCTGTGCTTTCAACCAGGTCTCCCGCCATAAAACGATCCAGGTCATCCGCAAGCGCTTCCGGTGAGGCATAGCGTTTTTCCGGACGTTTCTCCAGACATTTCATGCAGATCTGTTCAATTGTTTTCGGGGTTTTTGGCGCAATCTGGCGAGGGGGTGCGGCTTCTCCTTCAATAACCTCGATCAGCGTTTCAAAGGGGTCATCTTTTCTAAAAGGGGGGCGTCCTGTCAGCAATTCGTAGAGAATGGTGCCAAGGCCGTAAACATCGGAAAGGGGGCCAATTTCCCATTCATCACTTCTCGCCTGCTCGGGGGCCATGTAACAGGGTGTTCCCGAAACGGTATCAATGCTTTTCCCGCCTCGCCTTGAACCCAAGCCTCTCGCCAAACCGAAGTCAGTGACATAGGGTTTGCCTTCCCGATCCAAAAGAATATTAGAAGGTTTGAGGTCGAGATGCACAATTTCCCGTGAGTGAAGGTGGGCGATGGCGCGTGCTACATCGGAGACAATTTGCAAGGCCTCCTGGAGTGGCAGCGGTTTTCGACGCAAGCGTTTGGCGAGGCTTTCTCCTTCGATGTACTCCATGGCAATATAGTGTTGGCCGAGTACGTTATCTGCTTCGTAAATACCAACGATATTGGGATGACGGACGGAAGCAGCCGCTTTGGCTTCCTTGCGAAAACGCATCACATTTTGTCTGGAAATTAGACGGTTTGAGAGGATGACTTTAATCGAAACCAGTCGGTCGAGCCCTTTTTGCAGACCTTTATAAACCACACCCATGCCGCCGCGACCGATTTCACCGAGGATTTCATAGGGGCCGAAATCGAAGGGAAACTCCGTTAAAACCAGGGAGGAAGAGGCGTCATGAGACTCGACGGCACGATGTCCGTCGAGTGAGAGTTCGGTTGTTTTTTCGATGTCAGGCGTGACTTCAAGTGCTTCTTTAGGTTTTATTTCAGACAAGGGTTGCTCTTCTTTCCATTTCAAAGATTTATGAGGGGATCATAACTGAATAAAATAATTCTAACAAGCTGTTTTCATTTAAGAAGTATCATTGCTAAACACTTGTAAACGGTATATAAATTTCGGAGGTCATGCGCCTGACATTTTTATTCCAATTCGGCTGACTCGGCAAACAAGTCTTCAGCTCGGAAAAAAAATACAAAGCGCCTAATTCATTGATAAAGCATGAAAAGTACAGTAAAGTACGCTTTTGGAGGTGTCAGAGTGATGAAGGAAGCTTACAATATTTCGATTAAGACCATCCTGGTCGGGACTGATTTTTCTTCTTATTCCGACCGGGCGCTTGATTATGCCATTAATTTTGCCGAAAAATTTGATGCCGAGATTCTATTGGTTCATGTGATTGAGTCAATGAACTACAGTGTGACCGATAGCATGACGGTCGTCGGCCATGAAAAAGCCCTGTCTGTGACTGCCGCCGCTCTTTTGGAGAATCAAATGAAAATGCTTAAGGATCTAAATCTTTCCATCAGAAGCCATTTAACACATGGCACACCCTATCGCGAAATTGTTCATAAAGCAGAAAAAGACGGGGTTGATTTAATCGTGCTGGGAAGACATGGTCGAAGCGCCATGGAAGAGATCTTCCTTGGCAGTGTGGCGGAGCGCGTATCTAAATCGGCAAGCTGCCCTGTATTGACGGTGTGTTCTTAATATGGAAGATCGCTTACAAAAAGTGTTGTCAGCAGCGGGTATTGCTTCTCGTCGGCAGGCTGAAACCTTAATCGCCGAAGGTCATGTTCAAGTAAATGGTACCGTCGTGACCGAAGCGGGGACAAAGGCCGATCCGGCAAAAGATCATATCAAGGTGGATGGCAAACGCATTCCCACAGTTGAACGTAAGGTTTATGTTTTGCTGAATAAGCCTAAGGGTTATATCACTTCTCGCCGTGATCCTGAAGGACGACCGACGGTGATGGACCTGGTTTCTGAGATCAAAGAACGGATTTCTCCGGTGGGGCGTCTTGATTTTGAAACGGAGGGTTTGCTGATTTTAAGTAATGACGGCGACCTGGCCAATGGCCTGATGCATCCGAAAAACGGCGTTGAAAAAACCTACTGGACAAAAGTGAAGGGTCGCTTCAAAGAAAAAGACCTCAAACGAATTGCTCGCGGTGGTATTCCCTTGCCAACGGGTAAAACGGCACCTTGCAAGATACGCTCGCTCCGGCATACGGATTCAAAGGAGTGGATTGAGCTGATTCTTCATGAAGGCAAGAAACGTGAAATTCGTCTGATGATGTTGCGGGTGGGTCATCCGGTGATCAAATTAAAACGGGTCGCTTATGCTTTTCTAAAATTAGGAGATTTACCTCTCGGAGCCTATCGCCACCTTACGACATACGAGGTTAAAAAACTTCGAGCCATTATTCTGAAGGGACCGACAGCAAGTGATCAGCCTGAAAAGCCCGATGTTCAAAAAAGACGAAGCCCTCAAACGAAACAGAGAACGCTAAAGAGACGCTGATGAACCATTCTCGAAATCTGAAAGGCCTCAGTTTTTTCCTTTTAATCAGTCTTTTATGCACAGGAACTGTTTTTTCTGCTGGTTACAAAATTCCAGAACAATCCGCCGATGCCGTTGCTTTGTCGGCCGCACAGGTAGCAAATGCAAACGGACCCGCCGCGAGTTACAACAACCCGGCCAACATGGTCTGGGAGCCGGATCAGGCAGCAGTTGAGACGAGCTTAAGCCTGATCATGTTACCTGCCCTTCGCTTCAGTGGAAGTGTTGGTGGTGTGCCAGCGGATGCCGAATCAAAAAGCGAAAGCAAACTCTTGCCAAACCTGCACTATATTTCACCTGCAATAGAAAATATCCGCTTCGGTTTATCTCTGGTTTTTCCCTATGGACTTTCCAAACGCTGGGACGGGCTATTTCAGAAAGCGGTTTCCGAGGAATTTACCTTAAAGACCATCGAACTCGACACCTCTGTTGGCTATCGCGTGAGTGAACAGTTCGCGATTGGTGGGGGGCTTCGCTGGGTTTATAACGAGGGCATTGTTAAAAGTGATAGTACGTCTTTAGCGGCAGCCAGATTGACAAGAGATTTAAAAGGCGACGATTTTTCCTATGGGTATTATTTTGCGACAACCGTAAAACCTGTAAAAAATCTGGCATTCGCAATGGTGTATCGATCCGAAATCATGCCAACATTGAAGGGTAATGCCAAGCTGTCTTCTGGGGTGGGAGGAGACTCATTTGACGGCCCCATATCTCTGGAAGTCGCGCTTCCCGCAACACTTCAACTTGCATCGGCGATGACTTATCGGAAAACGGTTTTTGAATTTGTTTATGAACGCACGTATTGGAGTGCCTTCAAGACACTTGATTTTAACTATGGTTCGGCGATTCCGACGACTTTGTCAATGTTTGATGATGCCATTGAAAAAAACTGGCAGGACTCAAATACTTATCGTTTCGGTTTAACCCATCACCACAATGAAGCCTTTTCATGGATGCTTGGTTTCGCCATTGATGAAACCCCCGTTCCCGAGCAGACCCTGAACTTCGAAATCCCTGATGCTGATGCCTTGATCTATTCAACAGGTTTTGTTTATCAATCCTGTGAGCGAACGCAAGTCGGGTTGGCTTACCTGTTTTCTAAAAAAGAAGACCGGCAAATCGTCAATAATAAAAACGGTATCAATGGTAAGTTTGAATCCAGCGTCCACCTCGTAAACCTGTCTCTGACTCACCGTTTTTAAGCGAGCTGCTCGCCATGAAGGAAGTGATTTGGAACATTGACTCCAGATAAAAAGCTGTGCTAAAAATGTCGTATTTTCGGTTTGGAACAGGCACCCTTTGTAATAGAGGAAACAATGAAGTATACGGGTTCTGAAATACTGGTGAAATGCCTCAAGGAAGAAGGGGTAAAAACCCTCTTTGCTTATCCGGGCGGGGTCAACCTAAGTGTCTTCGATGTTTTGTACGATGAAAACGAAATCGAAGTCGTGCTCTGCCGCCATGAACAGGGCGGCACCCATATGGCAGAGGGCTATGCCCGTGCGACAGGTCAGGTGGGTGTTGTACTGGTGACCTCCGGTCCGGGAGCGACCAATACAGTGACCGCGATCGCAGATGCAGCGATGGATTCAACGCCGATCATCATCTTGACCGGACAGGTCAATACCCATTCCATTGGGAATGATGCCTTTCAGGAAGCCGACATGATCGGGATTACCCGACCCTGCACCAAGTACAACATTCTCGTCAAAGATGTGAATGATTTGGCTCAGGCATTGAAAGAGGCCTTTTACATCGCAAATTCCGGTCGTCCAGGTCCTGTGCTGGTTGATTTGCCAAAGGATGTTGTTTCCGCCAAAACAGAGTTTAAATATCCTGAATCCGTTTATATCCGCAGTTATTCTCCGAATCGAAAAGGGAATAAATGGCAGATTAAACAAGCGATAGAAGAAATTTCCAAGGCCAGTCGGCCAGTGATCTATGCCGGTGGTGGCATCATCTCTTCGGACGCCTCTCAGGAACTCCTTGAGTTCGCCGAAATTTCCAACATTCCTGTGACCAACACCCTCATGGGTCTGGGTGCTTTTCCGGGAACACATCCCCTCTTTTTGGGAATGCTGGGAATGCATGGCACCTATTGGGCCAATATGGCGATCCATCATTCAGATCTTATTTTAGCCCTGGGTTCCCGCTTTGATGACCGTGTGACCGGAAGGGCGAAAGATTTCGCCCCTTCTGCGAAAATCGTTCAAGTTGACATTGATCCAACCTCCATTCACAAAGTCATTAAAGCCGATGTCCCGATTGTGGGTGATGCAAAACTGATCCTGAATGATTTTATTCGCTCACTCAAAGCCTCAAAAAATGGCACGCTCGGCAAACACCAGTCCTGGCTTGATCAGATTGAAGCCTGGAAAGCGGAACACCCTCTGACCTACGAACAGGAGGGTAAGATCATCAAACCGCAATATGTCATTGATATGCTTTATCAACTGACCTCAGGACAGGCGATTGTTGCCACCGATGTAGGGCAACATCAAATGTGGACAGCGCAGTATTACAAGTTTGACAAACCGCGATGCCTACTGACCTCAGGCGGACTCGGGACAATGGGTTTCGGTCTTCCTGCAGCCATCGGCGCACAAAAAGCCCATCCCGATAAACTGGTGGTTTGCATTGCCGGTGATGGCGGCATTGTGATGAATATTCAAGAACTTGCCACTGCCGTTCACTACGAATTGCCCATCAAAATTGTTGTGATTAACAACAAATATCTCGGCATGGTGCGTCAGTGGCAGCAGCTCTTTTTTGGAGGACGTTACTCTTCAAGTCATATTGGCGCTAGTGAGACACCCGATTTTGTGAAGTTGGCAGAAGCTTTCGGTGTGGTCGGCTTACGCGCAAAAGAGGTTTCAGAAGTAGAACCTGTGCTGCAAGAAGCGCTTCGCATCAAAGGACCGGTCTTAATCGACATTCATGTTGATGAGGAAGAAAATTGTTACCCGATGGTGCCAGCAGGTGCAGCCATCAATGAAATGGTCTTTGAAGATCCTGAGGAAATCGTCCAGGCAAAAAGAGAAAAAAAGGCAAAAAAAGAGCAGGCTTCAGAAAAAAGTGACAGTGTGCTGACCCCCTAGGCAAGCAGGCTAAAACCCTTTTAAGCGACGGACAGACAAAGACATGCAGCATATTATATCGGTTCTTGTAGAAAATAAATTTGGTGTGCTTTCAAGAATTTCCGGCCTCTTTTCAGGAAGAGGCTTTAATATTGAAAGTCTCTCAGTCGGCCCAACACTTGATCCACTTGTTTCTGTGATGACCATTGTCACAACGGGAGATGCACGCATCATTGAGCAGATTACAAAACAGTTGAACAAGCTGATTGATGTAATCAAAGTGGTTGATCTGACCGAAAAAGCCTATGTGGAGCGTGAAACCGCATTGATCAAGATCAATACCCGTCCAGAAGATCGAGCGGAAGCCCTGCGGATTGCAGATATTTTTCGTGCCAAAATCATCGACTCTTCACCCAACACCTACACGATTGAGATTACAGGCGATGTTGCGAAAGTTGAGGCGATCATCAACCTGCTCAACCCCCTCGGCATCAAGGGGATCATCCGCACAGGACGCATTGCGCTGCCCAGAGTCACACCTAAAACTGAGACACTTCACAAGTCGATTGAGCGCTACGCAGTTTCTAAATAAGAATCACAAGTCTAAAACAAGACGAACTCAATAAAGGAGAACGATGAAAATTTATTATGATTCAGATGCAGATGCTGCATTGATCGCAGATAAAAAAGTGGCGATCATCGGTTTTGGCAGCCAGGGACATGCCCATGCTTTAAACCTTCAGGAAAGTGGTGTTAACGTGGTGGTCGGCCTTCGCGAGGGTGGATCCTGGGAAAAAGCAGTGGCAGCCGGTTTGAAAGTGATGCCGGTCGCCGATGCCGTTAAACAATCCAATGTCATCATGATTCTAACCCCCGATGAGGTGGCTGCCGATCTCTACGACAGTGCCATCGGCCAGAACCTGGAAGCGGGAGATTCTATTGTTTTTGCCCACGGTTTCAACATTCATTTCGACTTGATTCTGCCACCCAAAGAGGTCAATGTCTTCATGGTTGCACCAAAAGGCCCCGGACATCTGGTTCGTTCAGAGTATCTCAAAGGCAGCGGTGTACCGTCCCTTATTGCAATTCATCAGGACCCTTCGGGCAATACAAAAGCCCTTGCGCTTTCTTATGCCAAAGGCATCGGTGGTACCCGTGCCGGTGTGCTTGAAACCAATTTTCGGGAAGAAACGGAAACCGATCTTTTTGGTGAGCAGGCTGTGCTTTGCGGCGGTTTGACTGCACTGATTACCGCCGGTTATGAAACTTTGACTGAGGCTGGTTATTCACCTGAAATGGCCTATTTTGAGTGTTTGCATGAGGTTAAATTGATTGTTGACCTCATCTACGAAGGCGGCATTTCAAATATGCGTTATTCAATTTCCAACACTGCGCGCTATGGAGATCTCACCCGAGGGCCTCGTATTATTACTGACGAGACCAAAAAAGAGATGAAAAAAATCCTCGACGAGATTCAGACTGGCCGTTTTGCAAGAGATTGGATTTTGGAAAATAAAGCCAAACGACCCGTCTTTAATGCCCTGGCGAAAAAAGGTGAAGCCCACCCCATTGAGGAAGTCGGAGAGCGCTTAAGAGGCATGATGCCTTGGCTTAAAAAAGATCTGCTCGTTGACCGAAAGAAGAACTAAGTGCCATAAAGGCCTCCGATAGGCCCTGTATCTTTTTTTCGCTCATATGTTAAAATACAATGGTTTCCAAGAGGGCGTGAGCATTTCCGCCCTCTTTTTTTAATAGAAAGTTAGCTTAAATGGCATTAGAAAACCAAGCCCCGATTGCAAAAGAAGGCTACCCTTTTATTGCAATCGGGGTGGCAATCACAGTGCTTTGTCTGGGCATATCGGGATGGGTCAGCGCGATTTTTCCCGTACTACTCACCCTTTTCTGCGTCTGGTTTTTTAGAGACCCGAAGCGGAAAGTCCCCCAGGATGATGGGCAGCTCGTCTCTCCGGCAGACGGGAAAGTGGTGGATATTTCCAGGGTTGAAGAAGACCGCTTCCTGAATAAACCGGCAATCAAAGTCAGTATTTTTCTTGATGTATTTAATGTCCATGTGAATCGCGTACCGACAGCCGGAAAAATTGTCGATATCTCTTATAACAAGGGAAAGTTTTTGAATGCGGGTGTGCCGAAAGCCTCTCTCGAAAATGAACAAAATGCGCTGATCATCGAAACGACAAGCGGAAAAAAAATAGTCTGTATCCAAATTGCGGGTCTCATCGCCAGAAGAATTGTCTGCTGGACGCAAAAAGGGGATCAGATGGATCGAGGAGAACGCTTCGGCCTGATCCGCTTTGGATCACGTGTTGATCTCTTTCTGCCCACCGAGACTGAAATCCAGATTTCAGTCGGCGACAAGGTTGTGGGAGGGGAGACAATCGTAGGACTTTTAAAATGAAAGAGCAGAAAAAACAAAAAATAAGAGACTTGAAGAAAAAAGGTATTTATCTCATTCCAAATCTCTTTACCAGTGGTAATCTTTTCTGTGGTGTTTTTGCGATTATTTCCATTCTAGAAGGGAATCATGTCGTCGCCGCCACTTCTATTCTGGTGGGCATGGTCTTTGACCTGCTGGATGGCAAACTGGCGCGCTTAACCAATACCACCAGTGCCTTCGGTGTTGAATACGATTCATTGTCCGATCTCATTACCTTTGGTGTCGCCCCCGGTCTGCTGGCTTATTCCTGGGCTTTGCAGGACTATGGCCGTTTTGGATGGGCCGCCCTCTTTTTATACGTTGTCTGCGCCGCACTTCGACTGGCGCGGTTTAATGTCCAGGTTTCCGGCCCGGAAAGCAAAGATTTTATCGGATTGCCGACACCTGCCGCCGCCGGACTGGTCGCCGCAATGGTGATTTTCGATGGCAATGTGATCTCCTTTGGAGAAACAGCCCGTCCCTACATTGTCCTGCCGCTTTCCTACCTGCTGGCCTTCCTCATGGTGAGCCATTTCCGTTATCGCAGTTTCAAAGGACTTAACCTCCGGGATCGAAAACCCTTTGGTGTACTGGTCGGTGTGCTGCTTGTCATTCTTGTCCTGCTCACGCGGCCTTATGTGATGGGCTTTGTGCTCTATGGCCTCTACATCCTTTCCGGCATTCTGGAAAAGCCCTTTGTCGCCCTTTACAGAAGGGCGCAAACGCAGTCTCCAAAGGACACCCTTTATACAGAGGATGACGAAGAGACAGATGACATAGAAGACAAAGAGATCATTCTCAAGCACTAAACTCTTTTTTCTCTCCCCCTTTTTTTTGATATTTTTAGAAAGTGGACCCGATGTCGAAACAAATCAAGATTTTTGACACAACCTTGCGTGATGGCGAACAATCGCCCGGCGCAACAATGAATATGAGCGAAAAGCTGTCCATTGCAAAACAGTTGGCCTGTATGAAGGTGGATATTATCGAAGCCGGTTTTGCCTTCAGCTCTTCCGGTGATTTTGAGGCGATTCGAAGCATCGCCCATGAGGTGGAGGGGCCAACAATTTGTAGCCTTGCCCGTGCCTTACCTGCCGACATCGACAGTGCCTGGGCTGCCTTAAAAGGTGGACAGAATATTCGTATTCACACCTTTATCTCCACTTCTGACATTCATCTTAAGTATCAATTTCATTTGACAAGAGCCGAAGCGCTCAAGCGCGCCGTAGACATGGTTGAAAAAGCAAAGGGCTATGTTGCAGATGTCGAATTTTCTCCGATGGATGCCACACGCTCAGAAGAAAACTATCTTTGTGAGGTATTGGAAGCCGTGATTGCTGCGGGGGCGACAACAGTCAACATTCCCGATACCGTCGGATACACGACCCCTGAAGAGTTCGACCTGCTGATTCAAAGGATTAGAAAACAGGTTTCCAATATCGATCAAGCCGTGATTTCCGTGCATTGTCATAATGATTTGGGGCTTGCTGTTGCAAATTCTCTGAGTGCCATTGGTGCTGGAGCAGCTCAGGTTGAGTGTACGATCAACGGGATTGGAGAGCGTGCAGGCAATGCGGCACTTGAAGAAGTGGTCATGGCTTTGCGCACCCGTAAAAACTTTTTTGATGCGGATACGGCAATTGTGTCGGAAGAGATCATGAAAGCCAGTCGTCTGGTGAGTAAAATCACAGGAATGCAGGTTCAGCCGAACAAAGCCATTGTGGGTCAAAACGCCTTCGCCCACGAATCCGGCATTCATCAGGACGGTCTTTTAAAAGAAAAACTGACCTATGAAATTATGCGGCCTGAATCCGTCGGTGCAGGAAAAACAAGCATCGTACTTGGCAAACATTCTGGCCGACATGCCTTCAAAAGCCGCCTGGAGGCTTTGGGATATCGACCGAATGATAAAGATCTCAACAAAGCATTTGCGCGACTGAAAAAGATGGCAGAGCATAAAAAAGAGATCTTCGACGAAGATCTGGAAGCGCTGATTTCAGAAGAAATGGCCCGCCCAGCCGAACACTTCAAGCTGATTTCTATTCATACCGAGAGCGGCAGTGGGCACAAACCCACTGCGACTGTCGCACTTGAGATTGACGGCCTTGTTGTTGAAAAAATCGGTTATGGTGATGGTGTCGTTGATGCCGCCTACAAAACCATTAAGTTGATGACGGAATCAAAGAGCCATCTTAAAGATTATGTTGTCAAAGGCATCACGGGCGGCACCGATGCCATGGGTGAAGTGCGAGTGATTTTAGAAGACGCAACAGAGGAAAAAAGGCGTGTCGTCGGAAATGGTGCCGACACCGACATTATCGTCGCCTCCGTCCATGCCTACTTAAACGCCCTGAACAA
>CAZRYI010000014.1:0-6922 GCA_964604255.1 uncultured Nitrospirota bacterium | reverse complement strand
GGACAATAAAATGACAAAAAAAATGAACATTGCAGTACTGCCCGGAGACGGGATTGGCAGGGAAATTACACCTCAGGCTGTTGCCGTTTTGGAAAGCATCGGGAAAAAATATGGTCACAGTTTTGAATTCAAGAACAGTCTTGTCGGTGGTGCTGCGATTGACAACGGCGGACAACCGCTTCCCGATGAAACCCTCAATGCGGCATTGGCAGCCGATGCCGTTTTGCTTGGTGCCGTCGGGGGACCCAAGTGGGAAGGCCTCGACTATGCCATTCGTCCGGAGCGGGCGCTCTTGGGGCTTCGGGCAAAACTTGGGCTTTTTGCGAACCTACGCCCCGCGATTCTTTATCCCATGTTGGCCGATGCCTCGACCCTCAAACGTGAAGTGATCGAAGGCATTGACCTAATGGTTGTTCGGGAATTAACCGGGGGCATTTACTTCGGGCAACCTCGTGGGATTGAGGCCTTTGAAGGGGGAGAACGCGGCATTAACACCCTTGTTTATACCACTCCAGAAATAGAACGTATCGCTCGAACGGGCTTTGAAGTTGCGATGAAACGCGGTAAACGGCTGATGTCCATCGACAAAGCCAATGTGCTTGAATCAACAGAACTTTGGCGTAAGGTTGTGACAGCGGTTCACAAAGACTATCCCGAAGTGACACTCTCCCACATGTATGTCGATAACTGCGCCATGCAGCTCATTCGGAACCCGAAACAGTTTGATGTGATTGTCACGACAAATATGTTTGGCGACATCCTCTCCGATGCCGCCGCAATGCTGACCGGATCGATTGGCATGTTGCCTTCTGCGAGCATTGGCAAAGAATGCATTGAAGGACGACCCGATTGCCTAAAAGGCATGTACGAACCCATTCACGGCAGCGCCCCTGATATTGCGGGACAGGACAAAGCCAATCCGCTTGCCAGTATTTTATCAGCCGCCATGATGTTGAAATATACTTTTGGCCTTGAGACTGAAGCCACTGCGATTGAAACAGCCGTTTTCAAAGTATTAGAAGAGGGCTACCGGACACCCGATATCGCAGAAGCTGGCAGCAAAAAAATCGGAACAGAAGAAATGGGCCGTCGTGTGATCGAACAACTGGCAGAATAAGGACAGATTCATGTTGAAGAAAAAAGAAAAATATCACGTCGCAGTTGCCGGTGCGACAGGCGTTGTTGGTCAGGAAATGATCGAAATTCTCGAAGAGAGAGAATTCCCGATTGAAGCACTACACCCTTTTGCCTCGAAACGCTCCGCAGGCAAGTCACTCAGTTTTTGTGGGGAAGAGGTGGAAATTCAAAACCTTGAAACGGCAGATTTTTCTGGTATTGATATCATCCTAGGCGCAACAAGCAGTGAATTGGCAAGAGTTTACACCCCAAAAGCGTTGAAGGCT
The DNA here is from genome assembly GCA_964604255.1 of uncultured Nitrospirota bacterium. Taxonomy (GTDB): domain Bacteria; phylum Nitrospirota; class Nitrospiria; order SBBL01; family JAADHI01; genus JAJDBU01. The sequence goes on along the minus strand of CAZRYI010000014.1, from coordinate 5,519 downwards.
GGTTGCACCATTATTGATAATTCCAGTGCTTTTCGCATGGTGCCGGAAGTGCCCCTGGTAGTGCCGGAAGTCAATGGAGATGCAATTTCAACTCACAGTGGCATTATTGCAAACCCCAACTGTTCAACCGCTCAGCTCGTTGTCGCCCTCAAACCGATTCACGATGCGGCAATACTTCGGCGGGTTATGATGACAACCTTCCAGTCGGTTTCCGGAACAGGAAAAGAGGCGATTGAAGAATTGATGGATCAGACAAAAGCCATCTTGTCTTTTCAAGAGGTGAAATCCAAAGTTTACGATCAACAGATTGCCTTTAATTGCATTGTCAATTGGGAGTGTGATCCTGAAACGGGTGATACAGAAGAAGAGACCAAAATCATCGAAGAGACAAAAAAAATCCTAGGCGAGCCTGACTTGAAAATCAGTGCAACAACAGTGCGTGTGCCTGTTTTTCGATCACACGGTCAGTCGGTCACAATCGAAACCGAAAAAAAAATCTCCCCGAATGATGTTCGCGGGCTGCTTTCCGGTGCACCGGGTATTACCGTCCTGGACGATCCCTCCCGCAAGGTTTATCCAACACCGATTGATGTCGTCGGCCAGGACAATGTGTATGTCGGTCGCATCCGCAAAGACCATAGCACTGACTTTGGTCTACATCTTTGGGTGGTCGGGGATAACCTAAGGAAAGGCGCGGCACTTAACGCGATTCAAATCGCCGAGTATTTGGTGAAGTAGAGGTGGGATATGAGAAATGATGATTTTTTTCACTAAGCCCTTTCTGATTATACTTTCGCTTTAATTTATGGAAAATCCTCCCGTCGGCCTGTTTTATCGGATGACTCCTAAAACCAGCTTCAATTAATACCATTAGAGCATGTCGTGAGTAGCCCTGCACCCCTTGTATCCCATATTTTTCGTCTTTCCTCTCTCCTTCGCCAATATGTCTCATCCCGTCCCCTCATTAAAGATGCACTCTCAACAACGGCTTTAAGCCTTCTGGGGAAAGCAACTGGATTTCTCATCCCTTTTTTCATTGCGGCGTGGTTTGGGGTATCGAGTGAAACAGATGCTTTTTTCTTTTCGTATAGTCTGATTATCTACCTAGCGACAATATTTTCACCTGTGGTCGAAAGTATTATTGTACCCTTTATTACCGAAGCCAGAGCTAAAGGTGGGGATATTGGAGTCTTTGTAGGCAGGATTCTAGGGGTGAGTGCCGTGGGATTGCTAATCATCGCGATTTTATTTCTCTCAATCGTCAAACCTAGCCTGTCTATGCTATCCAGGTTTTCTTCCCACGAGTTAGATCTAATCTACAGGATACTTCTTGAGTCTTCTCCTCTGATTATCCTTCTTTTTTGGACAAGCGTCTTAGCTGGTACCTTTAATGCCTATAAAGTCTTTAGTATTTCTGCCCTCTCTCCCGCCTTTCGAGCTGTTCTGGCTTTGACATTGATATTTTTTTTAAAGGAGAAAGTAGGGGTACATGCCATTGCTTTGGGATATGTAGGAGGAGAAATATTTAGACTATTTGTTATGTTTGTGATGTTGAGAAAACTGACCTCTGTTCGTATTCAGTTTTCAATTACTTGGGATGCCAAATTCCTTGAGTTTTTTAAAATATCTTCATACCAGATAATAGGGATGTCTATGCTGGCCTTCATTCCTATCATTAATAAAACAATGGCCTCATGGCTTGGGCCTGGGAATGTGTCTTTGCTCGAATATGCAGACCGGCTTTATATGATTCCAATTACCCTATTAACCAGCGGATTGATGGTTACACTACTTTCTCACTGGAGTGAACGGTATCAGTCCGAGGGAGAGGAGGGCTTAAAGCAGGATGTATTGAAGGCAGTCAAAATTGTTGGATTGATGGGGGTTTTTTTAACAATATTTCTTCTCGTGACAAAAGATTATCTAGTGAATTTAGCCTATGGATACGGACAGTTTCCAAAGGATAAAATTGATGAAGTTGGATATATTTTAAAGTTTTACCTATTGGGAATAACACCTCATTTTTTATTTTTGATCTATGCCAGGGCTTTTTTGATCAGGAAAAATACAAAGATATTACTATTAACGGCGGTAGTTTTTAGTCTGGGGGCCATCGTATTCAATTTTCTTTTTATGCAAATGATAGGTGTTGCAGGTCTGGCCTTGGCGAACTCTATGATGGCTCTTCTAGTATTCGTAATGTTAAGATTTCTTTTTCATAGAGGATATGCTCAGTGGTCTTTTTGACAAGCTCTATAGTAAAAATATGAAGGAAATACTTGAGAAGAAAAAGATACTTTTTGTTATTCCTTCCCTAGCTGGTGGAGGGGCCGAGCGTGCGTTAGTTCTCGTTTTGCGCTATCTGGATCGAAGTCGGTTCGATCCAGTAGTCGTTATATTTACCCAAAGGAATGATTACCAAAAAGAAATCCCAAGCGATATCAAAATTATTTCGCTCAATAAACGAGGACGCTTAGACTTCTTCCGGCTTGTTGTATCTCTTTCAAAAGTAATTAGAAAAGAGTCTCCAGCACTCATCTGTACTTTTCTTACATATGCCAATTATTTGTCTATTGTCGCTAAATTATTTTCAAACAAAAAAATACCGCTACTTTTAGCTGAACAGTCCAATTTATCCTGTTGTATGAAGCAGACAAGACTAGCATTTCTTAAAACTTTTTTGATACGAAATCTATATCCTAAGTCAGATGGGATTATTGCTGTTTCTGAAGGAGTTAGAGATGATTTGGTAAATAACTTCAGAGTTTCAATTGAAAAATGTACGGTTATTTATAATTCTGTCGAGTTTAATCGAATACAAAGCTTGATCAAGGAGGAAGTTGCATGCTCATCCTTTGCAGAAAATGAGGTTCCATTGCTCCTTGCCTGTGGAAGGTTGACTACACAAAAAAATTATCCAATGCTCTTTCAGAGCATGCAATTGGTATTGAAGAAAGCCTCGGCGCGCCTTCTTATTCTAGGCGAAGGAGAAGAACGCTCTAGTCTGGAGTCTTACGCCAAAGAATTAGAAATCCAGAATGCTGTCGTTTTTTTAGGATTTCAGAAAAATCCTTTTAAGTACATAGAAAAAGCCACCTTATTTATCCTGTCCTCTTCATGGGAGGGATTTGGAAATGTCCTGGTAGAGGCAATGGCCTGCTCTGTACCTGTAATATCAACGAATTGTCCATCCGGTCCTAGTGAAATTATTACAGATGGTGTTAATGGCCGACTTGTTCGTGTTGGAGATGAAAAAATGCTGGCCAATACCATATTGCAACTCTTAAATGATTCTCCTTTAAGAAATAAACTGGCTACGAATGGTAAAAAAAGGGCTAATGATTTTATTGCCGAAAATATAGTAAAAAAATACGAAAGATTGTTTGAAGAAATAACTCAAGAAAGATGATCTTTTCAAGCTTCCACCCTTTGAATTGTCGTTGTATTGATCCAAGTCTTTTATAAAAAAAACACTCCATGAAAATACTACTTGTAAATAAATACCTGTATCCCAAAGGTGGCGATGCCATCAGCACCCTTGCTACGGGGGCTCTCCTAAAAGAACAAGGTCACGAGGTATTTTTCTGGGGAATGGCTCACCCTAAAAATCCAAATTATGCGACTACTTCCTACTTTATTGACAATATCGATTATGGAATAGAAGGTGGCTTTAAAGAAAAAATTAAAGCCGCAGGAAAGCTACTTTATTCTCTTGAGGCAAAAAATAAATTCGAAGCACTTATTCACCTAAAACAACCAGACATCGTTCATCTCAATAATTTTGCCCATCAAATTTCCCCCTCAATACTGCATGTATTAAAAAAATATAAGATTCCCTCAGTCATGACAATGCGGGACTATAAAATGATTTGTCCAAGTTATAGTCTTTTCTCAAATAATGCACCTTGTGAACGCTGTGCAGAAGGACGTTACTACCAGGCCATCAATCAGCGTTGCCATAAAAATTCGCTCGTGGCGAGTACCTTAGTTGCAGCAGAAATGACTCTGCATCACCATATTTTAGATATTTATGCTCAGATCAGCCTTTTTATTTCTCCTAGCCGCTTTCTCAAGGAAAAAATTCAGGCAATGGGATTTAAAAAAGAAGTCACTCATCTGCCTAATTTTGTAAAGGTGAAAGAACACGAGCCGTCCTATGATTATGATCACAAGGGAAAACAAATTGTTTATTTCGGAAGACTTTCTGCCGAAAAGGGTCTCTCAACCTTGATCAAAGCGGTGAAAGGACTTGATGTTCAACTTAAAATTATTGGCGATGGGCCTCAAAAGCCAGAATTGGAAAACAAAATTGAAAAAGAAGGTATAAAAAATATCAAACTGCTGGGTTATCGAACAGGAAAAGATTTGCACAACGAGATTAAGAAGTCTATGTTCATTGCCTTACCCTCTGAATGGTACGAAAATAACCCCCGATCTGCGATTGAAGCTTTTGCATTAGGAAAACCAGTCATTGGGAGCCGTATCGGAGGCATCCCAGAACTAGTCATTGATAAAGAAACAGGTCTTCTTTTTACACCCGGTGATTCAGAGGATTTAGCGAAAAAGATGCAATGGCTTATTGCAAACCCTGGAATAAGCCAATCAATGGGGAAAAAAGCAAGAAAATTTGTAGAAGAAAAACGCAACCCAGAGTCTCACTACACTGCGCTTATGCAAATTTATAATCAGGTCATTACAAAATGGACTTAACAATCATTGCAACATATCGTTGCGATTCGAAATGTCAAATGTGCTACATCTGGCAAAACCCGACAGCGCCAAAACAAGAGATCTCTCTGGAAACCATTGATAAACTCCCGAAGGGATTCGATAATTTCAATATCTCCGGTGGCGAGCCGACATTGCGCAGGGATCTTGCTGAAATCGTAGACTTGGTCTATCCACGGGCAAGAATCACTGAAATCAGCTCGAACGGCTTACACCCAGAAAAACTGATTCCAATTGTGAAGAAATATCCAAACATCAAAGTCAGGTTTAGTCTCGAAGGAGATGAGCTGACAAACAATCTGATCCGGGGAGAAAAAAATGGCTATGCCACAAAGGTTGCTGGACTCAAAAAGCTTCAAGAGGCAGGTGGCACCGACTTAGGTTTTGCCTTTGTGATTCAAGATGAAAATGTTTCTCAATTGGTTGAAACCTACGAATTTGCCCAATCAAAAGGCTTTGAACTCTCTACTTCAACTCTACATAACGCATGGCAGTTCTACAAAAATGATAATTTTTTTTATGATCGATTAAAGGTTGCAAAAGAGGTGAAAGGCTTAATCACCTCAATGTTAAAAACAAATACCGTGAAAAATTGGTTTCGTGCCTATTTAAACCTTGGATTGATTGAAAAGATACTGGGGCATGATCGACTCATAGAGTGTACAGCCGGAAAAGATTTTATGTTTCTAGATCCTTGGTCAGACGTCTGGGCCTGTAATGTGCGCTCCGACCTATCTGTGGGGAACCTTGCGAAACAATCCTGGAATGAAATTATTAACGGGAAACGGTGT
>CAZRYI010000013.1:0-18285 GCA_964604255.1 uncultured Nitrospirota bacterium | reverse complement strand
GGTGAAATATTCCAATGTACCGATGTGGCTGTATTTCATGACACGAGGGGGCACACGTGTCACCACGTCGTTATTATTTACAAAGCGGAAGGCATAGGGTTTGAAGTCCAGATTAAAGTTTCTGGCAAAGGTACGATCTCCCAATCTTGGCTGACCGAAGGTATAAACGCCATCTACGGGTTGATCGTCATCACGCAGACGTGCCACAGCCAGAGACGCTAGGGCTGCACCCAGACTGTGACCTGTAAACCAGATGGACTTGGCTTTGTTGGCTCGAAAGCGCGCAATGGTTCTTTGCACCGGATTCCAAATCCGTGTAAGCGCCTTGTCGAAACCATGATGCACCTGTCCGCCAAAAGGGCCGTCCACAAGGTCAAAATGAAGATCAGTCATCCAATCTTCAACCTGGTCTCCTTCCGTTCCCCGAAAAGACGTCACAATCATATTGTCATTCGACATCATGAAAGCCTGCGTTTCATCCACTTCAAAAAAACGAAAATCTTGAAAGCCCCAGTCATTTTTTACCGTTTTTTCGATCTGAGCCTTATCTGCATAGGCGAGATTAGAGGCCAGGGCAAGGCTATAAGCATTCTGTAAACTGAAAGATGTTGAATCGTGATCAAATTTAAATCCCGTAGACATGTTTATTCCCTCCATAAAATAATTGATTTTGACGATAAGTCCGATTTTTGGCGCAGTATACCTTTTTGGAAACAAAGAGGGAAAGCTTTATCCCGACAAGAATGATTGGTTTTAGAAATTGTATTCAAGGTGAGGCGATGCTATGATCGCGAAAATTTTGGAACCGTCTCATTTCCTTAACTTATCAATGAAGCAGCCCATGTCAAAAACATTAAAAATAGGTTCTATCACCCTGCCTGAAAATGGTTTTCTCTTGATGGCTGGGCCTTGTGTGATTGAAAGCCGTGACTTTATTCTTAAGACGGCTGAAAAAATTAAAGCAATTGTTGCCCCTTTTAACTTCCCCTTTGTTTTTAAAGCTTCATACGACAAAGCAAACCGCACTTCGCTGGACTCTTTTCGTGGTGTGGGTCTGGATGAAGGACTGAAAATATTACAGGAAGTCCGCTCTGAGCTAGATCTACCCGTGGTTTCCGATGTCCATACAGTCGGAGAAGCACAGGCTGCTGGAGAAGTGCTGGACATCCTTCAGATCCCGGCCTTTTTGTGTCGTCAAACCGACCTATTACTTGCGGCTGGTAATACGGGAAAGGTGGTTAATGTTAAAAAAGGGCAATTTTTAGCCCCCTGGGATATGGAACACGTCATCAAAAAAGTCACATCGACAGGTAATCAAAAAATCCTGCTTACGGAGCGGGGCGTTTCTTTTGGTTACAATAATCTGGTGAGCGATATGCGATCCCTTGTTATTATGAAAAAATTGGGCCATCCGGTTATTTTTGATGCGACTCACAGTGTGCAACTCCCTGGTGGAGGCGGCGCGGTTTCTTCCGGGCAACGCGAATTTGTCCTGCCCTTAACACGCGGTGCCGTTGCGGTGGGCTGTGATGGCCTTTTTTTAGAAGTCCATCCTGATCCATCTCAAGCCCCTTCAGACGGCCCGAACATGCTGGATTTTGAGGGATTGTCACAATTGCTTTCACAAATCTCTCCGCTCAGAGAAGCCTTAAACCCACCTTCAGCCTGAACATATCGAAGTAAAACGCCAATGACCCTTGATCCCGAATTAAGTGAAAAATGCCGCGCCATTCAACTCATCGTGCTTGATGTGGATGGTGTTTTGACGGATGGCGGTATTAGTTATGCGGGGGATGAGCCTGAGATCAAAACCTTTCATGTGCAGGATGGTTTTGGTATTCGCATGGCGCAGCAGGCTGGACTAAAATTTGCGGTCTTAACCGGTCGGGTATCAGAAGCCGTGCAACGGCGCGTAAAAGAACTGGACTTTGATTATTACGAGTCGGGCAAAAGTTATAAACTGGATGCTTTGCAAGGCATGATTAAGGATGCAGCGCTTGAGCCGAATCAAGTGTTGTACATGGGAGATGATATTCCCGACTTGGTTTGTTTGCCTCATGTTGGTCTGTTTGTCGCGCCAAATAACGCACAGCAGCGGGTGAAGAAAGTGGCGGACTGGGTAACGGAAAAATGTGGGGGCGATGCTGCTGTCCGGGAAATGATCAATACATTGCTCTTTGCCAAAGACTTATTGAAACAAAACGAAGATCATTTCATCAAGGCAAAAAAATCCTCTTAAAACAGTTGGTTTAGATCTAAAAGTGAAAGTCATTGCTTGCATTCCAAGTCGCTACGCCTCAACCCGCCTGCCAGGAAAACCTCTCTTAAAAATCGGTGATAAACCCATGATCCTTCATGTTTTGGATCGGGCCAAACAATGCAAAACACTTGATGAAGTCGTGGTTCTAACCGATGATCAACGCATCTACAAAGTGGTTAATGAGGCTGGGGGGGCCGTGGCCATGACTTCGCCGGACTGTGCCAATGGCACCGAACGAATCGCCGAATATGCCGCGACGTCATCTCTCGGAGATGTATTTGTCAATATCCAGGGCGATGAAGTGCTCTTGAATGCAGGGGCAGTTGATGGTCTGGTTGCCGACTTCCTCAAGCGTCCCAATCGACAAATGGGCACCCTTGCCCACTGGGAAAGCGATGCGGCAATCCTAAACACCGCTTCCACAGCAAAAGTTGTGAATGACCTGGAAGGCAATGCCCTCTATTTTTCAAGAAATTGTTTGCCAATAAAACAAAATGGCACATTACCGAATCGTGCGCTTGTTCACATTGGCGTCTACATCTACACTAGAGCAACGCTTCTGCGCCTTGCCTCCTTGCCACCAACAGTGCTGGAGCAGACGGAACATTTGGAACAGCTTCGGGCCTTGGAACATGGCATCAAGATTGGTGTGACGATTGTCGATGACTATCAGTCGCTCTCAGTTGACACCGAAGCAGACCTTGCCAAAGCGCAGAAATTATTTGCTTCACTATAAAGACGTCGCAAAATATCCGTCTTTCATTTCAACTCAAAAACATTCTTATTTTCTCTGTTCTAGCTTGCACCGGCACTTTGAAAAATATTGTTGATCAATAGCAGTTGTGCTAGATTGAGGCCGCTTGAAAATCTCAAAAAATATCGACCATAAAGTGAGGGCAAAACGGTGACGGATCGGACGACAAAATACATCTTTATTACTGGAGGCGTGGTTTCTTCTCTTGGCAAGGGACTCTCAGCGGCAGCAATCGGCAGCTTGCTTGAAGCACGAGGTCTGACCATCACTTTTTTGAAACTCGATCCCTACATTAATGTCGATCCTGGAACGATGAATCCTTATCAACATGGAGAAGTTTTTGTCACGGAAGACGGGGCGGAAACGGATCTTGATCTCGGACATTATGAACGCTATACCTCTGTCCGCCTCTCCAAAGCCAATAATTACACAACCGGTAAAATCTACTACAACGTTATCAATAAAGAGAGACGGGGAGACTACCTTGGCGGAACAGTTCAGGTGGTGCCTCATATTACGGATGAAATTAAACGCTCAATTACCTCGGTCTCGAAACTCGGCCCGGATGGCACTGAAGTGGATATTGCCATCGTGGAGATTGGAGGCACGGTCGGAGACATCGAAAGTCTGCCCTTCCTGGAAGCCATTCGCCAGTTCCCTTTTGATGTGGGCAAAGAACATGTACTCTACATCCACCTCACCTTGGTTCCTTACATCAAAGCAGCGGGTGAATTGAAAACAAAACCCACGCAGCACAGTGTCGGAAAAATGCGGGAAATCGGCATTCAGCCCGATATTTTGCTCTGTCGAACCGACCATTTTATTTCAGAAGACCTCAAGAAAAAAATCTCCCTCTTTTGCAGTGTTGAACTCAATTCTGTTGTGACGGCAAAGGATGTCGATAGTATTTATGAAGTGCCGCTTGTTTTTCATGAAGAGAACCTGGATGAAATTATTATTAGAAAATTAGGTATTTATACTCAGAGACCTCAACTGAAAGATTGGAAAAATATCGTCCATACTCTCCAGAATCCTGTTGGCGAAGTCCGCATCGCGCTCATCGGAAAATACGTTGATCTTAGAGACTCCTACAAAAGCCTCTACGAATCCCTCATTCATGGCGGCATCGGCAACAAACTTAAAGTAAAGGTTGAATGGCTCAATAGCGAAGACATTGAAAGTGGCGATGCAGATGTGATCCTGAAAGGGGCACAAGGTATTCTGGTGGCGAGTGGATTTGGTAGTCGCGGCATTGAAGGGAAAATAGAAGCCATCCGTTATGCCAGGGAAAATGATATTCCTTTTTTGGGGATTTGTCTGGGAATGCAATGTGCTGTGATTGAGTTTGCACGTCATGTTGCTGACCTAAAGGGAGCCAATAGTGCTGAATTTTCCCCTAAGACGCCTCACCCTGTGATTGATCTTTTGGATGAGCAGCGTGGCCTCGAAGACAAGGGCGCAACCATGCGCTTAGGTGCTTATCCCTGTCGGGTCGAAAAGGGGAGTAAAGCGCATGAAATCTATCAAGCGGATGAAATTTCTGAGCGCCACCGTCACCGATATGAGGTCAGCAATGCGTATCGATCCCGTTTGATAGAGGCAGGTCTTATACTGAGTGGTCTTTCACCCGATGAGAAACTGGTCGAAATGATCGAGCTGAAAAACCACCCTTGGTTTGTCGCCGTACAATTTCACCCGGAATTTAAATCACGCCCCAGAAACCCACATCCTTTGTTTGAATCCTTCATTAAAGCGGCTTCAGCCCTTGATCCTAAGTAAACAAATCTTAGGCAATTTCAGGTATTAAAAAATGCCCCACATAGACAGTAAAACGCTGGAAGAAGGTATTCGCGTGCTTCAAATTGAAGCGGGTGCCATTACGCAACTGATTAAAAACATGGATCACCGTTTTATTGAAGTGGTCGAGCTTTGTTATCAATGTCGGGGCCGGGTTGTTTTAATTGGCATGGGAAAGTCGGGTCTGATCGGGAAAAAAATCAGCGCAACCCTCGCAAGCACGGGCACACCTGCTTTTTTTATGCACCCCTCGGAAGGCATTCATGGTGATCTGGGCATGATCTCAAAAGAAGACCTGCCCATCATGATTTCTAATAGTGGCGAAACTGAAGAAATCCTCAGAATTCTCCCTTCACTGAAACGCCTCAATCTACAATTGATCACGCTGACGGGGGACATGATGTCCTCTCTGGCTGAAGAGAGCGATATCGTATTGGATGTCTCTGTTCAGGAAGAAGCCTGTCCTCTGGGTCTCGCGCCGACGGCAAGCACCACAGCGGCTTTGGCGATGGGAGATGCCATTGCAGTCGCCCTCCTTCAGAAACGAGGTTTCAAAAAGGAAGATTTTGCCTCGTTTCATCCCGGGGGTACTTTGGGCAGAAACCTGCTTTTAAAAGTGAAAGACGTCATGCACAGTGGTGAGGCCGTACCCAGGGTTGATGCAGAAACCCCGATGAAAGAGGTTGTGCTTGAAATGACCGAAAAAAAACTCGGCATGACAACCGTTTTTTCTAAAAAAGGCGCATTCATTGGTGTGATTACAGATGGCGATTTGAGACGATTGATTAGAACCATCAAGCAGGAGGGTTGTGATATTTTTGAAACACCCGCCAGCGATGTCATGAGCGACAAACCATTTACGGTTTCATCTGAAGCACTGGCTGCCGAAGCGGTTCACATCATGGAAACACATTCTGTGACTTCTCTCATCGCATTAGATGCCGCGAACCGCGTTGAAGGCGTGATCCACCTGCATGACCTGCTGAAAGAGGGAGTGGCTTAAAGAGCACTCTTGTTAAACAGCCCTCAAAAATGACGCTTAAAGTCGCCGGGATGCAAGCACATAGTCAGACCATCTCATGAAAAAGATTTCCTGGTCTAAAAAAATGCTCAGGGCTTTTCTGATTTTTGTCCTGAAAACACTTGCTTTTGTCAGCCGACAACTGCCCTGGCGCCTGGGTGTGAATATCGGTGGTTTGCTTGGCTCAACAGCCTTTTATTTACTTCGACGGGATCGAGAACGCTCATATGAGCACCTTCGCATTGCTTTTGGAAAAGACACACCCAAGAAAAAGTTGGCTGCCATTGCGAGACAAAACTTTAACAATCTCGGAAAAGGTTTGATTGAAGTCCTGAATCTTCGCCACCTGAAAGATGAGCAGATTGAGGCGCTTGTTTCGGTTGAAGGGGAAGAATATCTTCGGGAGGCTCAGGCTGCTGGGTTGGGCACCATTCTCGTTACAGGTCATATTGGTAATTGGGAACTCATGGCAGCAGTTTTATCGCAACATGGCTTTCGCCTTCATGTCATCGCAGCCCCCCTTTATGACCCCAATATTGACGATTGGATTGTCACCCTGCGTTCCAGGTTTAATGTGGAAACCATTAGTCGAGGTTCTCCTTCGGCATCCAGAAAAATCCTCGGTGTTTTGAGAAAAAAAGAAATTCTGGGCTTGCTGATTGACCAAGACACCCGAGTAGACGGGGTTTTTGTGAACTTTTTCAACAAAAAAGCCCATACCCCTGCGGGAGCGGCGCAACTGGCTTTACGCAGTAATGCCGCAACCATGATGTGTTTTGTGAAAAGATTACCCGGCGGACGACATCGCATTACCATTGAAAAACCGATGAAGCTCTTTAGAAGTGGGAACAAGGAAAAAGATATTGAAGTGAATACCGCCATGTTTACCGCACGTATTGAAGAGGTGGTCAAACAATACCCGGAACAATGGGTCTGGATGCATCGCCGATGGCGAACCAAACAAGCACTGACATCGTAAGCCCATAAAAATATGAATCTACCCAACCTGCTCACTATTTTCCGAATCGTCCTGATCCCCTTCTACATTTTCTTTTTTGAGCAGAATACGACACAGAGTTCTTACATAGCCGCCTTTATTTTTTTCGTCGCGGGTATTACCGATGTGCTGGATGGTTACTTGGCGCGTTCCCGATCAGAGGTGACAAAATTTGGAAAGTTCCTTGATCCAATTGCTGACAAGCTGCTGATTTTGGCAGCGCTCTTTCTTCTAGTGGCTCAGCAGCGTGTTCCGGCCTGGTTAGCAATTGTCATTGTCGGGCGAGAGTTCGCCGTCACGGGTTTTAGGGCCATTGCGGCTTCGGAAGGGATTGTGATTGCGGCGGAATCAACAGGGAAAATTAAAATGATGCTTCAGGCCATATCGATTTTCATCTTAACCATTGATTTTCCCCAGCCCTTGTTTCACGAGGCCGGGTCGGCGCTTCTATTGATTTCCATGGCTCTGGCGCTCTTTTCGGCAGGACAATACTGTACAAAGTATGGTCGAAATCTCGGCCTGTTTAATGCGAAATAAGACAAATCTGTTATTGGTTCATTCTTTCACTATCAACTGTGAACCGTAAACCCTCAAGCGCATTCTCACATTTCGGTTATACTTGTTATTGTGCCCGGGAATAGGATGAACATGCTCCCAGACATCGGACTGATTTTTGCGAACTACCTCATTGGCTCACTGCCTTTTGGCCTGATGATTTCAAGGGCTTTTTCCGGCATTGACCCAAGAGGGCAGGGGAGTGGCAATACCGGGGCAACCAATGTGCTGCGTGTTGTTGGAAAACGCTGCGCAATTTTAACCGTCGTCTGCGACCTGACGAAAGGCATGCCGCTGATCGTGCTGGGACAAAATCTCGGTCTTGAAAACGAGGTGGTTTTATTGATTGCGATGTCGGCGGTTTTTGGACATGTTTTTTCGGTTTTTTTGCGTTTCAAAGGAGGAAAAGGGGTTGCGACGAGTTTAGGGGTTTTTCTGGTACTTGCTCCTAAAATCGCCCTCATTGGACTGCTGATTTGGGTAATTGCCTTTTTATGGACTCGGGTTTCTGCTATCGGAGCCTTAAGTGGCTTTGGTGCCTTGCCGTTTTTGACCTTTTTTTTCAGGCCGGAGAAACCGATGCTCTTTTTTGCCGCAACAATTGCCATTTTGATCTATTTTCGGCATTGGGAAAACATTCGCCGCCTCATGCAAGGGACTGAAAAAAAAATCAATTCCTAAAACATTTAAAATATCTGTACTGAAGAGTGGCAAAAATTTGATGAAGCCGCCCGGTTTTTTAATCATTTTTTTTATGATCGGACTTTATTTTTCGTGTGCAAGTGTCGCGCTCGCGATTTCAGACGAAGTCCCATCCGCCTCAAATGACGAAATTGAAAGGCAGCAGTCTTCTCAATTGGCCTCTGCGATTCGTGAGGACAGACTGAGTGCCTTTATTTTGGATGAGGGCATTACACAGGCAAGTCGGGCAACATCTGCACTCCTATTTGAAGCCGAGCAGGCCCTCAGTGAAAATCGGGGTGCCGAAGCCATTCGTCTGGCGCAACTATCAGCAAAACTTTCCCCGGATTCTCCGCTGCCAGCATTTTTTCTGGCAGGGGCCTACTGGCATGTGAATCCCGCAAACCTCCCGAAGATTATCTTGCATTTCCTAGGCGGCCTGAGCCTGCTCTTGGGGGATCTCAATCTCGTTATCGACCTGCTCACGCCGCTTGCTCTCCTGCTCATGCTGGCCGCTTTACTTTGTTTTACCGCGTTCATCCTTTATTCCTTTCTTTCATACGCGCCTTCATGGTTACACCAGCTTTCACAACATGTCATCCCTTATCTACACCCTGTTTCAGCAGGTATTCTTTTCTGCATTCTCTTTCTTTCCCCTTTGATGCTTGGGCTGCCGCCGCTTTACCTGCTCTTGTTCTCATTTTTGTTGTTTTGGCGCTTTTATAGTCCTTCAGAAAAAGGCGGCGTGATGGGCTTTCTGATCGCCCTGGGCATGGCTGCGTGGGTTTTGCCTTTTCTGCTGACACTTCTGACAGCAAAAAGCTCCATTCTAATAGATCAGATGTCCAGAAATATTCAGGGCGAAACGATTTTAACGCCGACCATAATCGGGCAAAATAAGGGTTTAGCAGAAGAATCGGGATGGGAGGCCTGGTTTATTCGTGCCGTCAATGCGGGGCGTCAAGGGCAGGATGAAAAAGCGAGGGCCTTTTATCAGAATGCACTTCGGGGCAATCCCAAATCTCCTGGGATATTAAACAATCTAGGCAACCTGTCTTTTTATCAACAGGACTATGAGCGCGCGAGCCAATATTATCAGGAGGCCATCAAAATCTCCCCGAAGTTCATGTCCGCAAACTATAATTTGGCGCAGGTTTTCCGGGAGAAACTTTTATTTGAGAAAGGCGATGAACAATTTGCCAAAACGAGCAATATCGACGCAAGTGTCGCCGAAGCCTATGCCATGAAATCGACCCGTTTTCCAGATTTTCCTGTCATTGAAGAAACTTTTTCAAAAACAGAACTTTGGAATGCCTTCTTAGGCCAGCAGGCATTGAATCGCCCTTTCAGCGAACAGATCTGGCAAAGTGCCGTCGGCCCAATTCCGCTGTCCTATTCTCCATTGCTGGCCCTTTTCTGGATCGCTTTATTGTCTCTCTCGACCACTTTTACTGACTGGGCTTTTTCGGCAAAACCTTGTGCTTTTTGTAAAAAAGCCATCTGTCACAAGTGTGCAAAGCGGCTCTACAGTTACCAGGCTTGTCGGCGCTGTCGCATGGAATTCAGAACCATCAGGAAAAAAAGTGACTACAAAATTATTGAAGATGCCGTCAGACGCATCCCAGCTAAACTCTATCCACTCTTCCTCGTACCCGGCGGAGGACATTTGGCAGCGAAAATGACAAAGCGCGCCTTTTTATTGTTGATCCTCTTTTTTCTTCTTGTCAGCAGCATTTTAATTGAGAAGGAATTAATGCTGTCCTCTCAATGGTTTTTGCATCGCGAAGGCAGCATATTGCCGGTACTGCTATTTTTTCTGCTTTATGCTGTCTCGATTTTTGATTTGATTCGGATGAGAAAACGTCGTTTATGGCTTTAAATGGATCAATAAAAGAATTCGGCCTGACTGAGATTTTTGAGCTTCTTTTTCAGCAACAAAAAGAGGGGATGCTCACGATGACACGCGAAAAAGAAACTGTCGTCGTCTTATTTAAAGAAGGTAAAATCGTCCAGGCTGATACAAAAGACCATGACGAAGCCCTCCTAAAACGACTGGATCAGGCCGCTTTACTCACAAATGATCAGGCAGGCATCATTCGTTACCGCGCGGCAAAAGGCAAACAATCCATTGAATCCCTTTTAATTGAGTTAGAGTTTATTGCCGAGTCGGAGATGATGCGACTTTCTAAACTCTTCACTGAAGAATGTTTATTTGGCCTTTTTCATTGGGATTCGGGTGAATATCAATTTGAACAGCAAAAAGTCACCTATAATTCCAAATTGATTACGCCCCTGGAAACTCAGTTTTTTTTGATGGAAGGGGTGCGACAAATCGATGAATGGCCCTCTCTCTTAAAAAAAATCCCCTCAAGATTGACGATTTTTGAAGATATTTCCGAGCCGGACTCTGAACAGAACTCACAAGAAGCAGGGGAGGAAACACCGGCATTGAGTGAATCAGACGATCCCTTTGCTTCTTTTGCAGAACTCGGCGACAAGGTGGAAAAAAACGACCCTTGGTTACTTGAGCGGGTGGCGAAAGGTCAAAGCGTTCAGCAGATGATTGACCAGGCCAAAATGAACAGCTTTTCGGTCTATCAAGGCCTGGTTGCACTGCTGAAAGAAAAAAAGATCGAAAAAATTACTGAAGATGAAAGCGACTCAAAAAAACAAAGTCTTCCTTTAGATAAAGAAATGGTGCTCAGGAGTCTGCTCGCGACCTTGATTGTGGGTGTCGCCATCGGACTTTTTGTGATTTCATTGCCATCCATGCAGTCTGTGGCCAAACAAACACTCAGACCTTTTCAGGAAATTAAAGAATTTTCTAAAAAAAATGAAGCGTATTTTATCCGTTATGCGCTTGAGCTGTATTATTTGAAGCACCATCGATATCCTGATAGACTGCCGGACTTATTTGATGAAAACCTCTTTGGAAATAAATCAGGCATTGAAAAATCTGAAGTCCTGGCAGGGTGGACTTATCACTTGTCACCTGAAACCGGTGGACATTTTCAGTTAAACCGAAAATAGTTTACATAATATTCATTATCAGACGCTAATATGACTAAAATACTAAAACAGTTCCGGCAAGACTTTACGTTGATCGTGGCGGGTTTTCAGGAAACAATCATTTCCATTGCCGACCATGTGAGTCAAAGTGTGCAAAAGGTCAAGGTTGACCTTGCGACTGCCGACCTGGAAAAAGAAATTAAAGAAAGCCAAGTCAGTATTGGCAAACTGATTTATAAAAACCCTGAAATGTCATCGGAAGAACTCAGGGATGGGCTTGCCCATGCACCTG
Organism: uncultured Nitrospirota bacterium; assembly: GCA_964604255.1. Classification (GTDB taxonomy): domain Bacteria; phylum Nitrospirota; class Nitrospiria; order SBBL01; family JAADHI01; genus JAJDBU01. The sequence continues at coordinate 6,919 of CAZRYI010000013.1, read as the reverse complement.
AAATGAAAGCTCTCATTGCAAAAGCCGAAACCGGGCAAAAAAGCCTTGATGCGATTATGGGAACAGTTTCTCCGCGCGAAGCATTGAACAATTTTGAGCGCCTACTCATCAGGTCGGACTTTGTGGTTCAGCATGTGCTGATTGTTGAGGGATTTTCTGGCATTGGCAAAAGCATCAAGGAATTAGGGCTTCCAGGCAACATGCTTATCTTTTTTATCAAAAAAAACAAACACATCGAAATTGCCGATGGCGGGGTGGTCATCGAAATACGAGATGAGGTGACATTTTTATGTTCAAAAGAAAATAGTCATCATTACATAGGGTTATGGTCATAAATTTTAAGTATGACTTTAATGTGAGGAAATACTGATGAATGATTTTGAAACGGCCCTTGAAAAAGCCAATGCTGCATTTCAAGCGGGGCGATACAATGAAGCCTTGGGACTCTACCTTTCACTCTCAAGAGAGCATCCGGGTTATGCAGACATTTTCAATAAACTTGGTCTCATCTTGCACCACAACGGCGACACCGCCAAGGCAATTGATTATTTCGAAAAAGCCCTGAAGATCAATCCTTTATACACCGAAGCCTCTCTCAATTTAACCATTTCCTACAATGATATCGGTGAATACGAAAAAGCGAGTGAAATTTTTTCCCGTGCTGCCGAAGTTGTTTGGGAAGGCGACAGCAAAATCGACCCCTTTGTTCAAGGAAAACTCGCAAACGAACATGCCACTTTGGGCGATACTTATTATGAAGCCGGTCTACTCAATGAGGCAGAAAAACAGTATCGCGTCGTCCTGGGTATGCGTCCCAATTTTGTCGATGTACTCACCAAGCTGGGAATCACACTTCGGGAAAAGGGCGATTTTGACGAAGCGATTGCCCACTTCAAAAAGGCAATCAAGATCAATGCCCGTTATACCCGCGCCCTCATCCACCTGGGCATCACTTATTATTCAAAAGGATTTACAGATTTAGCACTGAGAGAATGGGAAGCAGCCTATAAAATCAATCCTGATAGCAAAGAAGCGCGTGTTTATCTTTCTTTAGCCAAAAAAGAAATCGTTGATCATTAAGCTTAATATTCAAGACCTGTTCTGACCCCGCTATACTGGCTCGCCAGTAGGGGCGTATTGCAATACGCCCCTATATTTTCAAGCATTTCACCTCCCCCACAATCAAGTTTTATCATCTTGACAGCAAATAACAATTGTTGTATTTTCACCGGTCGCTGACGGCCTGTTAGAGGGAAGTAACCTTGATTTCTGTTAATCAACTCGGAAAACGATACGGTGATATCACCGCCATTGACGATGTCAGCTTCACCGTCAAAAAAGGAGAAGTACTTGCCTTTTTAGGGCCGAATGGCGCAGGAAAAACAACCACCATGCGCATTCTCACCTGCTTTATGCCTGCAACAAGCGGCACCGCAAGTGTTGCAGGTTTTGATGTTTTTGAAGAACCGATGGAGGTCAAACGCCGCATCGGCTACTTACCGGAAACCCCACCACTCTACCCTGAAATGACGGTTTCCGAATACCTGATTTTTGTTGCAAAACTCAAGAGGCTAGCCCGTAAAGATCTGACTTCCAGCCTAAAAAGTGCGCTTGAAAAATGCGGGCTGGGCGATGTTTCTGGGCGAATGATCGGGAACTTGTCAAAAGGGTATCGCCAGCGTGTCGGATTGGCACAAGCCCTGATTCACAACCCGGAAGTCCTCATCCTAGATGAACCAACGGTGGGACTCGACCCACGTCAGATTATTGAAATTCGAGAATTGATCAAAAGTCTTGGCGGCGAACATACCATTATCCTCTCGACTCATATTCTTCCCGAAGCAACCGCCGTTTGCCAAAAGGTGGTGATTATCAGCCGCGGACGCATTGTTGCTGTGGATACCAAAGAAGACCTCTCCTCTCGCGTCCGAAAATCTGAAAAAATTGCACTGCATCTACGAAAAGTGAATGTGGACACGACTCAAAAAATTCTCGCAATTCCAGGGGTAATGGCGGTTAATATTCAAGCAAATTCTGAAGTAAAAGAGGAAACATCCGGGCGCTTCATTGTTGAATCCGAACTGGGCATTGATGTGCGTGAACACCTCTCTCAAACCGTTGTTGCATCCGGCTGGGGTTTATTGGAAATGAAACCGCTGGTCTTAAGCCTGGAAGAAGTTTTTCTAAAATTAACCACAGAAGAAAAGTCAGTTGAGCCTCCTAAATGAACAATATTTTTACTTTGGTTGGAAAAGAACTTCGGCTTTATTTTATTTCTCCCATTGCCTACGTTGTGGCGATGGTGTTTCTCGCGGTTTCCGACTTTCTCTTTTATAACCAAATCCGTTTTTATTCAGGCCTGTCGATGCAAATGATGCAGATGCAGGGCAACATGCCTGAACTTAACATTCACGATGCGATCTTTCGCCCGACCTTGATGAATATGAGTATTATTCTCATTTTGATCATGCCCCTGCTCACAATGCGACTGTTTGCTGAGGAAAAAAAAGCACGAACAAGCGAACTCCTGATGACCTCCCCGATTACGATTACCCAAATTGTACTCGGAAAATTCATTGCAGTGATGGTGGTTTACCTACTACTTCTTGTTTTATCACTTCATCTTCCACTGCTTTTGTCAGTTGCGGTGCCAATTTCCTGGGCTCCCCTCTTTGCCAGCTATCTGGGTTTATTTCTGATGGGAGGCGTTTTTCTTTCGATGGGACTTTTTGCTTCTTCTCTCACCGAAAACCAGATCATTGCCGCAGTCATTTCATTTGGAATTTTGATCGGCCTTTGGATGGTGAGTGCTTCGGGTCACAATGCCGGAGGTAGCGCATTTAAAGAGGTGGCCAGCTATCTTTCCCTTATGAGTCACTTGGACGGATTTGTCAAAGGCCTGATCAGCACACGCGGCATCACCTATTTTATTTCAATGACCCTCTTAGGACTTTTCCTGACCCATCGCGTGGTCGAATCAGATCGCTGGAAATAAATGAAAAATCAATCAACAAAGCGCGTCGTAAAATACGGAACCAATAGTTTCGTGGCCGTTGCCATCTTTGTCGCCATTCTTGGCATTGTTAATTTCATTCTTGCGCGACATGAACTGCGCTTTGATTTTTCTGATTCCGGCACCTTTTCGCTCTCCGGGCAAACAGAATCCATTTTGGCGAACCTGGAAGACGAAGTCACGATCACCGGTTTTTTCGGTTCTCAAAGCAAGGTCAAGGCACGAGCGGAAGATCTCTTTAAAAACTACACCCATCAAACTGAAAAAGTACGTTATGTCATTGTTGATCCCGACAAAAAACCCGCTTTGGCACAACAATACGGCATCACGGACTACGATACGGTCGTTCTTGAAATGCAAGGACGAAAGATTGCCGCACGTGCGATTACGGAGGAGGGCCTGACATCTGCCTTGATCCGAATCAGCAGAAAAGCAAAGAAGACCTTCTATTTTGTGGAAGGACATGGCGAGCATTCGATCAATGATACGGAACAGAGCGGTTATTCCTTCCTGAGCGATACCCTGGTTTCTCAGGGTTTTATCGTCAAAGCCCTTCCCCTACTCACTAAAAATAAAGTCCCGAATGATGCTGACGTTGTGATCATTGGTGGCCCGAAGCGACCCTTTACCGAGCGGGAAAGGACGGCGCTGAAACAATACCTCGAAAAAGGAGGGCAGGTTTTTCTTCTGCTTGATCCAGAAATTGGAGAAAGCGGCGGCAGCGGTTTAGAAAGTTTTTTCTCGGCCTGGGGGGCAAAACTTGAAAATGGATTGATTCTGGATCCATCCTCCGGGCTGGGCATTACCATTCCGACTCTGAATCCCGGTGCTTATCTGAGCCATATTCTCACGGAAAACTTTAATCTTGCCACTTTTTTCCCTGTTGCGCGTGCCGTGGCCTTTGATGCAAAACTGGGAAAAGGCTATCGTTTTGATCCCTTCCTGGAAACCAGCCTGGAAACCTGGTTTACAAAGGACATTGCCGGGGATCTTTCCATCGACCCCAACCGCGACCGACAGGGCCCCATTAGTTTCGGAGGTGTCTTTTATGCGTCCGATGCGGCCAACAAGATGCGCATCGTGATTATCGGCGACTCCGATTTTGCGACAAACAGTACTGCGCGTTCCGCAGGCAATGGCGATCTTTTCCAGAATGTACTGAGTTGGCTGGCCGATGAAGGCGACTTGGTCTCGATTCGTCCACAGGAAGTTCCGGCCACCACCCTCGTGCTGTCGGCAAAACAAATGAACATGATTTTCACTGTTTCGGTCTTGATACTGCCTTTGACCGTTATGGGAATCGGACTTTACATTTGGCGTGGGAGACGCCGTTTGTGAGGTTTAAAGGAACCATCTTCCTGACTGCTCTGCTCATTGCTTTGGGCCTCTACCTCTATTTTGTCGAACTGCCCAGCGACGAAAAAAATAGAGCCGCCGCAATAAAAAAAGCAAAACTCTTTGCTTTTGAGATGTCCGAAATCACCCGTGTCAGAATTCGCAGCGCAACAAACGAGATTGAGCTGGAATATTTCCCCGGTCATCCCGCAAATCCCTGGCGCATATTCGACCCGGTCGAAACTGTGGCAAATGAGCGCGCAGGAGATGAGATTGCCACCTTCCTGACCGATCTGAAATCAAGCAGACTTGTGGAAGAAACACCCACCAACTTGAAAGACTTCGGCCTTGACCCGCCGGATTACACCGTCATTATCACCTTACAACGGAATAACACCGAAATTGTTGAGGTCGGTAGCGCAAATCTGACTGGAAGCGATGTCTATGTGCGAATTGGCGAAGGGACTTCGCTCTATCTGGTGCGGGCGGGTATTAAAGACCTTCTCGATAAAGACTTACAGGATTGGCGGAGGCAGGAAGTTTTCCCTTATCAGCCCTCCGATATCGGTCAAATTCAGTTACTTTCCGTTAATGGCTTGATGAGTCTCAGCAGGGATGAACTTGGGTGGGCCATGCAGGTTGATCGCGCAATGGTCAATGAAACAAAACATTTCAGAGCTGATCGCAATGAGGTTGCAAACCTGCTGGGCAGTATTGTGAGTTTGCGTGGTGAACATTTCATTGATTTTGGCAAAGACGCAAAACGCGCCAATTTCGCCCCCCCCATAATGAGAGTTACACTAAAAATCGGCGCGGTGGAACGAGAAGGATCGTTTTATGTAGATGATGAAAAACCTGATATCGTCAATATTGTCGCTTCTCCGGTGGACCCGATTTTTCAAGTTTCAAAAAAACAGTTAAAGACACTTCAACAGCCCTTTGAAAACTATCGAGACAAAGTATTGCTTTCTTTGGGTTTTCCGGGTCAGATCGAACATCTGGAAATCATCCGCCCGGATGAACATTTCATCATTGAAAAAAAAGAAGGCCTCTGGTGGTTTGAGAATAAAAAAGGAGGAGAGGCAAAACAGGTCGAAAACACCCTCCTGATTTCTCAGGTTTTAAGCGATCTCTATCATCTGCGAGCAGAGCAGTTTTTGGATGAGCTTGACCCCGCTTCGTCAGAGGCCGGATTTGTAAAGCCTCAAGTGATTCTTAAAGTAAAAGGGAAGGATGACATCTCCCTGGGAGAGATTATTTTCGGGAAGGTCAAAGGAGAACTTCTCTACGCAAAGAGTTCGGGACAGCCCACTCCCCTCTTCCTATTAAAAGAGACTTTGTCACAAATACCACAGCAAAAAGACTTGAGTTTACAATGATAAAGCTCCATCTTCTTTTTTATTTTGACTGGTGCTGGCCAGAGACATTGCGTTGACTCGTCCTAACTATTTTGATATATTTCCAAGTTAATTGACACTAGAACAACCTTCTACTTCAGGCTTATTTAATGTTCATTTTCGTAATAGGGGAATAAAGAATGGGAAGTAAAAAAGTTCAGAACCATCAAAAAAATGGGAAGAAGACCCAGGATGTTTTTGCTGGAATCAAGGCCGATCTTGAAAAACAAAAAGCCGATCTCTTAGCAGAAGCTGGCATTACAATTGGCAGCAGCCTCAATCCCCGAGGAGAGTCGTTTCCAGATTTAAGTGACCAGGCCTCTGCGGAAGCCGATCAGAATTTTATTTTACGGCTCAGGGAACGTGAACAGAAGTTAATTAAAAAAATCGATGAAGCCCTTGAGCGCATCGAAAACGGCGAATACGGCATCTGTGAAAAATGCGAAGAACCCATTTCCGAAAAAAGACTCAAAGCCAGACCGGTGACCACCTACTGCATTGATTGCAAAACGGAGCAGGAAGAGCAGGAAAATAACCGGAAATAAACGATCACGCTTGCCCGTCCTGACGGTGAAAGACGATGAAAGGAATCTGGGGTTGTTTCCTTGCTTTTCTGGGGCTTTTCGGCTTTTTTTTAGCGATGGTCGTTAGTCTGACCTATTATTTCATCCCCGTCGCTTTTTTTATCGCCCTGGGCTCGGCGGTCTTGATTACCTACGCAATGGGACTCACAGATAAAAAATAATGACTAAAATCGGCCTTTGGGTACAAACAGAGGGTGGGCAGAGCTACCTCATCGAAAAAAATCCAAATGGCTACCCGGATTTGCGTGCACTCTCTCCAGAAAAACCCATAGACAATATCAAAGAAAAACGAGCGCTGGCCGAGTCTTTTTACAAGGAATTGACCGGCACGAGCTATCCTCATCCCCACGCCACTTCCCGTCAGGTCTTATGGGATTTTCTAGAAGCCGCAATCAAACACCTGCCTTAACATTAGCTCTCGATAAGATCTGATCTCTCCGGCCTCGTGTATAATAGAGTCATGGACACGAGATCCCAGCAAAATTGTTCGCCCCCCCTACCCGCCTTTCATCATCAGTTATTATTCTTATTAGCTATTTCCTTCTTTTGTCAGGATGTGCTGTTAAAACGGGGCCGCTGGAAGACAAAAC
>CAZRYI010000012.1:12859-18369 GCA_964604255.1 uncultured Nitrospirota bacterium | reverse complement strand
GTGATGACACTGCCAACCATAGGCATCATGGCTGTTCCGGGAATACCATCACGAATGACCCAGAAGAGTTCTCCATCACTTCTCATTGCATGAAAGGCTGCGCTGGTAAAATTTCGGGGAGAGGGATCAAGACCCGGTGCGGCCAGGCCATCCCCTTTTCCCACTTTACCATGACAGGTAAAACATGTTGCGCTACCCTGATAGAGTGCCTTCCCTTTTTCAATGTTTTCAGCAGTTGTTTTATAAGGATTCTTTAGCGCTTTAATTTCGTCCAAGCGTTCTAAAGGCACCCGCTGCTTTGACAATTCGGCTTCTGCAGCAAATGAACTCGAAACCACAAAAACCAAAAGGGGAAAAATCCACCAAACTGTTTTTAAGACCTTGCTCACAGTCAAAATGGTTCTTAATGAAGACTTCTTTCATAAAGAAGAACCAATGCGGCTTCTTCTTCAGAGATAATACCAGGGGCATAAGCGATCATGCCGGTACCTTCGATACCATTCATGATGACATACATGAACTCACCGTCAGTTTTTTTCTTTAAACCTTTGTTGTGGAAGTTTCTTGGTCCTGGATCAAGGGCGGCTCCTGCAACACCGTCGCCTTTACCTTCGTTACCATGACAGGTAAAACAAGTGGCTTTTCCCTGAAAAAGTGCTTTTCCTTTAGCGATATTTGCCGCTGTTGGTTTAAAGGGGTTGGTCCACTCGTTTGCATCTTCCAATTCGTCTGCCGGAACACGTGATTTTAAAGGATCTTTCTCTGGTGCTGACATGGCGACATTTGCGCCCAAGAATGTCATCACGGCGAATGCCAAAGCAATCTTACCAAATTTCATGCATCTCTCCTTTTTTTTCGTAACTCTCGTTCGTATTCATTAATATTGGAGGTTCTTCGCTAAAATGGGAGTCCCGAAACGATCAGGAATCCCTCTCCGATACTACTGCTCGCGTCCCAATCTCTTCACATAAACCTATGTAAAGAGGGTTTATTCGGTATAGCGACGCACACTATATCTAGAGATTTACAAGGCTGTCAAGGTTTTTTTTAAAAGTTGACACCCCCTGGACCCTTCAGTAAAATAACCCCGCTTTCACATAGACTTACAAGGAAAACCATGCGTCTCCCCCTCGTCATCTTCCTCTCTATCTTTGTCTTGTTGTCAGCTTGTTTCCGGAAGGTGCCAGATGGCATGGTCGCGGTTCCTGCCGGAGATTTTACGATGGGAACGGATGAGGTTGATACATCCAATCTCGCAGCGGAGCATGGCATCGTCAAGCCCTGGCTTGTTGATGAAGGTCCTTCACATACCGTTTTTCTTCCTCTCTATTATATAGACAAACACGAAGTCACCAACGCAGAGTATGCCGAATACATCCGTGAATTTCAGCGACCTGCCCCGCCTTACTGGGAAAATGGTCAGTTTGCAGTAGGTTCAGATGCCTTTCCCGTTGTGCTCGTGCAATGGCACGAAGCGCAGGACTATTGCCATTCCTTAGGAGGGCGACTCCCAAGCGAAGCGGAATGGGAAAAAGCCGCAAAAGGGGGTGAAAACAGAAACTACCCCTGGGGCAATGAGTTTGACATTAAAAAAGCGAACATCGGGGGCTACTTGGGAGACCTAAGCCCTACAGGTAGTTTTGAGTCAGGTAAAAGCCACTTTGGTGCTTTTGACATGGTAGGTAATGTTTGGGAGTGGACGAGCGACTGGTATGAGCCTTATCCGGGTAGTACTTATGAAAGTCGCAGCTTCGGAAAAAAGATGAAAGTCATTCGAGGTAATTCCTGGTCATCGGTCGGTCACTTTTCACCAGAGGTTCAAAATACCCTGCTCAAATTTCACTCAACCACCACCTACAGACTTTTTGCGCCGCCGGATGCCAATATCACTGACGTTGGTTTTCGATGTATCAAACCGGGCTGAAACGGGGCATGTCTTCTGCGCGTTCCGCTGAATCTCCCCTGATCAAAACCCTCCCCGCTTCACAGATCTCCGCTTTACAGTTATTTCAGAAAATGAATCTTGGCGAAAATGCCATCCTATTGAATGGTGCGATGGGAGGGTGGTTTGATGGTCGATTTTCCCTTCTGGCAGGTGCACCCTTCGGCATTTTCAGCAGTCAAGGTGCTGAGAGCCGGTTTGATTATTTCACAGAAAATAATACGCAGTGTTTTCCCTCACGCTTAGATCCGCCCGCAGCACTTCAGGAATGGTTGGATTGTTTTAAGATCAATGCAAACTCTGGCGAAAATGCCGCTGACATGCCTTTTTCAAATGGGGGAGTCGCGGGTTATTTCAGCTATGAACTTGTCCATCACTTTGAAAATATCCCCGCTGCTGCACGACAAAATAAAAACCTGAAGGACATGTATCTTCTTTTTTTGAATTTTTTTGTCTTGCTCGATCACCGTGAGGATCTTATCCATCTCATCTATGTGCCCGCTCCCGCGCTTCGCATGGGTCGCGACAGTCAATCAGTTCAACAAGAAGGTTGGCAGAAAATTGCGGTACTTGAGAAAAAGCTCCTTCAGTCCTCCAGTCATTCAGAGCGTCTTCCTGACTTTTCAGATCCGCCGGAGATTGTATTTGAGATGACAAAACATTGCAGCCCCGAACGCTACATGGCGATGGTGAAACAAGCCAAAGAATATATCGCTGCGGGAGAAATTTTTCAGTCCAATCTTTCCCATTGTTTCTCCACCCACTTCCCGGATCAATCCTTGTTGCCGTTATACGAAAAATTGAGCACAATCAATCCATCACCTTTTTCGGCGTATCTGAATTTAGAAGGACTTCAAATCGCATCGGTTTCACCGGAGCGCCTTGTGCGAATCAAAAAAGATGTGAAAGGCGATGTCGTTGAAACCCGCCCCATCGCCGGGACAAAACCGCGCGGTGCAGACAAAGACTCAGACAAAAATCTCGTTGATTTGCTCTATCAAAGTGATAAAGAACGCGCCGAACATCTGATGCTCATTGATCTGGCACGAAATGATCTGGGTAAAATTTGCCAATACGGCAGCGTACAAGTCGATGAGATGATGAAACTAGAGCAGTACTCCCATGTCTCACACCTCGTTTCAAATGTCACCGGTATTTTAAAACCCGACACGTCCCCACTTCAGGTACTCAAGGCCCTTTTCCCCGGAGGAACAATTACCGGCGTGCCCAAAATTCGTTGCATGGGCATCATCTCTGAATTGGAGCAACAAGCTCGGGGTATCTATACCGGCGCAATTGGCTATATTGGCTTTGATGGAGAGATGGACTTAAACATCGCCATCCGAACCGCCGTACTGGAAAATGACCGTTTGTCCTACCAGGTGGGTGCTGGCATTGTTGCCGATTCCGATCCTGCTTTGGAATATCAGGAAACCCTTCACAAAGCCGCAGCATTTTTTAAGGCAATCGGAGTGAAATAACTGATGAGTGATAGGTGGGTTTTTCTAAATGATTTTTTTGTGCTGGAATCCGAAGCGAAAGTCTCTGTTTTTGATTACGGTTTTCTTTACGGAGATGGCCTTTTTGAAACCATGCGTTCTTATTCTGGAAAGATCTTTGCGCTCAGGCAACACTTAGATCGGCTTTCAGCTTCAGCAAACCTGCTGCAACTGAACATTCCCGACAGCAAGACACTGAGAAAATGGCTCTACGGCACCCTCGAACGAAACCAACTTAGTGACGCCGTTATTCGTCTGACTATCACACGCGGCACTGGAGAAAAGGGTTTCCATCCGGGGGGCTGCGACAAAAGCACAGTCGTCATCACGGCTCGGCCAAACAAGCTACTTGCACCTGAATTAGATCAAGATGGCGTGGATGCAGTCATTGTTTCGACTCAGCGTACTTCAGCAACTGGCGGCGAAACCTGCCTCAAATCACTTAGTTTTTTAAATAATATTGTCGCCAAACTCGAAGCAGAGCAGGCAGGCGTTTTTGAAGGCATCTTTTTAAGTAAGGAAGGCTTTCTGACTGAAGGCTCAATCAGCAACCTCTTTTGGGTACAAAATGGCACCCTGCGGACCCCTTCGCCCGAGGCACCCATCTTAAAAGGCATCACGCGAGAAATTGTGATGGAGCAGGCTGGAAAAAATGGCATAATCGTTGAGCAGGGACTCTATCCACCGCTGGCACTTTTTGAAGCCGATGAAGCTTTTCTCACAAATTCGGCGATTGAAATTTTGCCACTGACAAGCATCAACGGCAAAAAAATTGCCCTGGCGCAAGTCGGCCCAATCACTCGAAAGCTGCAAAAAATATTTAAAAAAAATATCGGAGGTTATCTGAAAGAATAGGGCGATGCGAGTCCTTAAGCGCCCGTATTTTTAAAGCTTTGATTTGCCCAGGTGAGGGCATCCATATAAAACTGAGGAATATTTTTGTCGCTGATTTTAAAACGGGTCGTCAGTTCGGCAATCTCTTCCCAATTTCCCCGTCCGTAAGCCAGAACTAATTGATAAACCTCTCCCATGCGCCCTTTTTGCTCAGTGAGGGACAGCTTGATTTCGTCTGAAATCGGCAGTTTTTCCAGAATTTCGCTCAGAGGGGAATCGATAATTGCATCAATCAAAGAAAACATGCCCATTAAAAACAGATCCTGAGAACGTGCACCGAGCCCAAAGAGTGGTGCAAGACATTCAGAAAACTTCGCCCGAAAAACGGCCTGAATGACCAACTCATCCGGCTTGTCATCCGCCATGCTCGACAAGGCCATGAGGGAGGCCCATTTTTTGACGTCGTTTTCGCCCATCAATACCAAGGCATGATTGATTGAAGAAATTTCGGTTTTCCAACCGAAAAAAGCAGAATTGATATAACGCAGTAATTTGTAGGAAAGTGACATTTCCATCTTGATGATCTTTTCAAGGCCGGTGTAATCCAGGTCGGGTTTTTGAATCTCTCTCAAAATTTCAAGATAGTGCAGCTTAAAAGCTGGCACGTCCTTACTCGTCAGGACAGTTGGTTTGCTGAAAAAGTAGCCCTGAAAATAGACATAGCCCATGTCGATGGCATCCTGATAAACTTCCCAGGTTTCAACCTTTTCCGCCAACATCAGAATGCCTTTCGGGGCAAAACGTGCAGCCAGTTCAGCTTGTTCATCGCGATCACTCAAAAGAAAATCAACCTTGATGATATCGGCCAGTTCAAGCAGGGGTGCAAAACGCTCGCTATAGACAAAGTCGTCAAGCGCGAGGGTGTAACCTAGTTCTTTTACTTTTTCCGCCGCTTTGATCACCTCGGCATCCGGCTCAACATCTTCCAGAATTTCCACAACCGTTTCTTCTTTGGGCAGCACGGTGTAATGGGCACCCACTAAAGTTTCTCGGCTGAGATTGTAAAAGCCTTTTTTTCCGGCAGTGAGGGTGTCCAGGCCATGCACCAGCACACTGTCGCCGATGACTTTGGAAGAGGCCTGGTCAACATTGTCGTGACTGAAAAAATTTTCCCAGCCGGAGCGAAACAGCAACTCGTAGGCAAAAACATTTTTCTTCAGATCAAAGATGGGTTG
>CAZRYI010000012.1:0-12759 GCA_964604255.1 uncultured Nitrospirota bacterium | reverse complement strand
GGCACTTCTTTGGGGATTTCAACAAGCCAGGCTTGCTCTGCACTGGGAGCAGGAAAACATTTTGGTCTGGTGACAGCTCTTGATCCCGCAGCGGGTACCTTCACGATCATGGATGGGGAAACAAGCTTGCCCATTCATTTTACCGCCAGCGCCGAACTGCTCAAGATGATTCAGAAAGATGACAAGGTCATCATGCGCTACGAAACAGCAAAAGACGGCTTTGTTGCAAAAGACATCCAGGTACAAGCGTAATTTTATTACTTAGTTCAGGGTTCACAGTTGACGGTTAGGATAAGGGTTCACCTGTTTTAACCGTCAACTAATCACTCAAGTCCTGCTCCTCCAAATCGATCAAACCTTCCCGGATACCCTTGATTGCCGCTTTTGTGCGATCATCCACCTCCATTTTCACGAAGATGGTGTGAAGGTGGTTTTTGACGGTTTTTTCGCTCAAGTCCAAATCGTTTGCCATTTCTTTATTTGTCTTGCCACTCGCCAGACGCTGCAAAACATCCAGCTCGCGAACACTTAAATGATAGCGATTTTCGGCACCTTCCTTCTTTTTCGGAGGCGGCGTGCGCGTCAGCTCTCCGAGGATTTTTTTGGCGATGTGCGGATGGATAATGGATTCGCCTTTGTTGATTGCGCGAATGGCTTTGAGAACTTCTGAGCTATCAGAATCTTTCAGTAGATAACCGTTAACACCGGCCCGAACCAGTTCAAAAATAGTTTTGTCATCATCATGCATGGTGAGCGCGACGATGCCGATTTCCGGTAGGGCCGCCTTGATTGCTGCCGTTGCTTCTATGCCGGTCATCTTGGGCATGGATTGATCCATCAAAATCACATCAGGCGACAAAGACTTTGCCATTGCAACCGCTTCGAGACCGTTTGTTGCCTCTCCAACCAGGTGAATGTCCGCTTTTGTTTTGAGAATCGCCCCGAGTCCCTGCCGGACAACACGATGATCGTCTGCAATCAGAACCTTGATTTTTTTCATGCTGCACTCCTGCCTGGAAGTGGAATGCAAATAGAGACCCGTGTGCCGTCTCCCAGACAGCTCGATATCTCTGCTTTGCCGTCTAAAAGCCGTGCTCGTTCCGAAATGGCACTCAGACCAAAAGAGCTTTGTTTCTCCGGCTGTTCTGCCAAGGCGGTTTTATTAAAACCGACGCCGTTATCAACAATGGATGCGGATAACGCTGTTTTTTCAATATCGACCTGTACCACCACCTCTGTGGCCTCTGCGTGTTTTTGCACATTAGCCAGGGCTTCCTGAATGATGCGAAAGACAAAGATTTTTGCTTCAGAAGGCAGCATCTCTTCACTGCCCGATGTTCGCAAACGGGTCTTGATTTGATACTGTTTTTCATAGCTTTTCACATGGTTGACCAGGGCCTCGCAAAGCCCGGATTGATCAAGATAGATGGGACGCAGGTTAAAGACGACCTCTCTTGCTTCGGCAATGCCGTCTTTCAAAAGTCGCTTCACATCCTTGATGGCAATCAGGGCGTTCTCTGATTTTTTTTCGATTTGATCGGTGCAATAGTCGATATGGTAGTTCAGTCCAACCAGGGTTTGGATCAGGCCGTCGTGAATATCACAAGCAATCCGGGTGCGCTCTTCAGCAATCGTCAGCTCAACCTCCTTCACATACAAGCGGTAAAGTGACTGATATTCCAGAAGATGTTGTTCGATTTTTTCTTTGCTCTGTATGCGTTCTTCTATCAGTTGCCACATGAATTTGGCTGAAGGGCCCCCAATAAGTGCCATGCCGGGTGGCAAAGCATTGTGCAGCAAGGCTTCGACGGAGGGCATCCCGGTGACATCAATGACCAGGTTGGCTTCTTTCGATTGCAGCAGGCATTTAAAATCCCTGGTGACGGGAATGCCCAGTTTTTTCGCAAGCCGGATACCGGGTGCATGGTCATCCGTATCGGCAATGCCGATAATCTGAACCAGGGGATCATTGTGGAAAATTTCAATCAGCGAAGTGCCGCCCATGCCCGCACCGATAATCACCACCTTTGTCATGATGATGCACTCCTTTTAAAAACAAGTGTTGCCAAGGGTGGCAGGGTGAGGGAAAGTGAATAGGGTCTGCCATGAGAAGGCACGTCCTCCGCTTGTAAACCTCCGAAGTTACCGACACCGCCTCCATTGTATTGTAGGGCATCACTATTCAGCACTTCCTGCCAGTAGCCTCCGGCAGGAAGACCGATTCGGTAGTGCATGTGTGTCAGCGAGCTGAAATTAAAAAGGAAGAGCAGGGTCGTCTCTGAATCGGCTGATTTCCTTAAGAAAGCCAGCACGGATTGCAGATGGTCATGGCAATCAATCCATTCAAAACCCGATTCATCAAAGTCATTTTTATAAAGTGCTTCTTCAGAGCGATAAAAGCGGTTAAGGTCGCCAAGCCAAAGCTTCAAACCAGCATGGCTTGGCTGATTGAGTAGGTGCCAATCAAGGCTGCGATCATGGTGCCATTCTCGTTGTTGTCCGAACTCTCCGCCCATAAAGAGTAGTTTTTTACCCGGATGTCCATAGAGATATCCGAAGAGCAGCTTAAGGTTTGCAAAGCGTTGTAGCGTGTCGCCAGACATTTTATTGATGAGGGAGCCTTTACCATGTACGACTTCATCGTGGGACAGCGGCAACTGGAAGTTTTCTGAAAAGGCATAACAGATGCTGAAGGTCAACTGGTCGTGATGATATTTTCTAAAAACGGCATCCTGAGCCATGTAAGAAAGTGTGTCATGCATCCAGCCCATGTTCCACTTCATGCCAAAACCAAGACCTCCCAAATAAGTAGGGCGAGACACCATCGGCCAGGCAGTCGATTCTTCCGCAATCGTCTGCACATCGGGAAAGCTTCGGTAGACAGCGCTGTTGAGCTGTTTCAAAAAGGCGATGGCTTCCAGATCTTCCCGACCACCATGCCGATTCGGCTCCCACTCGCCCTCTTTTCGGGAATAATCCAAGTAGAGCATTGACGCAACCGCATCAATGCGAAGGCCATCCACATGGTATTTATCCAGCCAGAAAAGGGCATTGCTGATTAAAAAAGAGGCGACTTCATGGCGACCATAGTTGAAGAGGTAACTGCCCCAATCGGCATGAATTCGCTTTGTAGGGTGCTCGTGTTCATAGAGGTGGGTGCCGTCAAAATAGGCGAGACCGTGTTCGTCCGAAGGAAAGTGGGAGGGCACCCAGTCGAGGATGACCCCGATACCGTTTTGATGCAGCTTGTCGATTAAATACATGAAGTCTTGTGGCGGGCCAAAGCGACTGCTGGGTGCAAAATAGCCCGTCACCTGATATCCCCAGGAGCCGTAGAAGGGATGTTCCATTACCGGCATCAACTCGACATGTGTAAAGGCCATTTCTTTGAGATAGGGAATGAGTCGATCTGCAAGTTCCAGGTAGGAGAGGAAGCGATTGCCTTCTTCAGGCACACGTTGCCAGGAGCCGATGTGCAACTCGTAAATCGACATTGGGGCATCCAGCGCATTGTGACGATGGCGCACAGCCATCCAGTCTTGATCCTGCCAGGCATAGCTCAGGTCGGTGACAATCGAGGCGGTTTGCGGGGCGGATTCCCACTTAAAAGCAAAGGGGTCGCCTTTTGCCACTTGGTAATCATTGAAGCGGGAAACAATATGATATTTGTAGAGCGCCCCATCGCCCACATCGGGACAGAAACCTTCCCAAATGCCGGAGCCATCGTCTCTTTGGCAGAGCGAGTCTGGCTCAGGGGACCAATGATTAAAATCGCCAATCACTGAAACGGCCTGAGCATTCGGAGCCCAAACGCTAAAGTAAGTCCCCTGCCGATCCGGGGAAACAACGCAGTGGGCACCCAATTTTTCATAAAGTTTTGTATGGGTGCCCTCCCTAAAATAAAAGAGGTCGTCTTTCGTTAAAAGTCCTTCATGGCGCATGGTGGTCTTCCCTATTTTTTTAAAAAAAAGTGGCGCGGCGACACGATACTGCTTTATGAAAGTCTTTTGCAAACCGCTGTCGTATCAAGTGAAAAGTGTTGCACTCAAGCAGACAGGATGTGCTTTCTTCGGGGTGATTTGTTAGAGTCTCCGCCCATAGTGCCTTGCGATTTGTGCGATGGCATTTTGGGCCGCTTTATGCCTTGAATCGTTTGTCATAAAAATAAACCCTTTTTGTCAAAAAGAGAGATGCTGATCATGTCCCTTGAAACGAATGCAGAAACTGAAAAAAAGCCGCTTGTCGGAATCATCGGCGGCAGCAAGAGTGATTTTCCGATTCTGGAACGCGCTGTTGAGATGCTGAATACACTGGGACTTGCCAACGAACTCAAGGTGGTCTCTGCCCATCGCACACCGGATTATCTTTTTTCCTATGCCGAATCGGCTGAAAGTCGTGGTTTGGAAGTCATTATTGCGGGTGCTGGCGGGGCGGCCCATTTGCCGGGCATGGTTGCAGCCAAGACTCACTTGCCAGTCATTGGCGTGCCGATTCCAACCAAAAATCTGCAGGGAGTCGATTCGCTGCTTTCCATCGTTCAGATGCCGCGAGGCATTCCTGTTGCGACCGTTGCGATTGGCGGGGCGGAAAATGCCGCTTTGCTTGCGGTGGCGATCCTGGCCCTTAAATACCCCAAAATCAGAGAAAAACTGATGCAATATCGTGCGGACTTGACCCGTTCCGTGCTTGAAGGAAATTAAGTGTGACACAGCTTGTTCGTAAAGTCGGTATTTTGGGCGGTGGACAATTGGGGACTTTTTTTACCATTGCCGCCAAACGACTTGGATTTCAGGTCTGCGCCTGGGACAGCCATGCCGAAGCCCCAGCCCGCCTGTGGGCAGACCATTTTATGGATGCCGATTTTAGTGACGAAGAGGCCTGCAAAACATTCATCGCAAAAAATGACGCCGTTTCATTTGAGTGGGAAAATATTCCACTTTCCCTGCTTAAAAAAATAGAAGCAAAAAGACCGGTGCGACCGGGCAGCGCGGTCTTGAGACTGCTTCAAAACCGCCTCTTGGAAAAAGGCTTTCTCTCCTCACATCAGTTTCCCGTCAGTCCTTATCTCCCGATTCAGAAGCCCGAAGATTTACACGCTGCATCAGAGACCCTGGGTTTTCCCCTGATCTGCAAAACCGCCACGGCAGGTTATGACGGCCTGGGTCAGGTCAGACTGAAGAACACCGCTGATGTCGTAGAATGGGTCGCCACGCTTAAACCGCGTGCTACCGGGTGGATCTTAGAAAAGCTGATTCCCTTTCAAAAAGAGCTTGCTGTTGTTGTCGCGAAAAATGAACAGGGACAGCTGGTGACTTTTCCCGTCACCGAAAATACACATGAAGCAGGCATCCTGAGAACTTGTGTGGCACCTGCAAATATCGACGCGGCACTTTCAAAAAAAACGACCGAGCTGGCAGAAAAAATTGTCTCTGCTTTAGAAGGTGTGGGTGTTTTTTGTATCGAATTTTTTTTGTTGGCAGATGGCAGTTTGCTGGTCAACGAAATCGCGCCACGACCGCATAATTCAGGCCATTACACTTTGGATGCCTGCGATTTTTCCCAGTATGAAATGCAGCTGAGGGTACTTTGTGACCTGCCGCTTGCGCCACCAAACTTACTCAGTCCGGCTATCATGATCAATATACTCGGTGCCGAGATCACGGCGCTGAGGCAGGCTGAAAGCTTGCAGGCACTTTTGAGCATTCCAGGAGCCATGGTCTATGACTATCGAAAAAAGACGATCACGGCCCGCAGAAAAATGGGGCATGTCACGCTAATCGCAAGGAATGATGCAGTCTTACAATCAAGGGCGAATGCAGTGCGCGCCCTGCTTGATCGGGCTGCACTTGCGTCAAGGAAGTTCTGATTAAGGCGGGGCTTTTCGTGAAGCTATTTTTTGTAGGCGGGGCTGAGGTTTTTTATCATCGGGTAGTGTTTTGTATTGAAGGTCTTTAAATCTGCATCTTCGACTTCAGCGGTCGCGGCCAAAATGGCATCCGCAAGCCCAATACCGTGCGACTTGCCATAGTCCCGCTTGTAGAGACCACCAAGTTTAGCAAGCTCTGTGTTCACAGGAATCACCTTAAAGAGAGAAATGAAGTTCTCCAGAGCGGATTGCTCTGCATCGCCTCTCACACCCGCGTACAACTCCGCAACAACGATAGATGACAGAATGATCCGGTTTGAGTGGGTGCCAATGAAGGCGCTTGCCTTGTTGTTGCCGCGAAAAAAATCAATCAGCACATCAGTGTCGAGCAGGATTTTTCGTGACATTAGTTCCGATCCCATTCAGCTCGTATTTTCTTGAAGTCTGGCAGATCCGTTCTATCCTGCCAAATTCCGACCGCTTCGTTTAAGATCACCTCCCGTTTGCTGGGGCTGGATTGATCAATGAGGTAATCAACCGCCTCTCGAATCAGCTGGCTCTGTTTCTTACCAGAGGTTTTGGCGATTGTTGCCAGTTCATCACGTTGATGTTCGGTCAGGTATATCTGTGTTCTTACCATGTCACACCTCCAAGGCTGTATACATCTGTATTATACATCATATATCCTTAGAACCAAACAACGACATCTGGGTTTTTGCGCCACATTCAATCTATGGGGAAATCATTTCTGACTTCGAAAGGCATTTTTCTTTGCGACATGCACACAAAAGCAAAGTTGACAGCTTTTTTTCGCATTGATAGTATTGCTGCCGATAAAACAAGGATCTTGATGGAGAAAATGATGAAAAAAAGAAAAGCGCTTGCCATGTTATCCGGTGGGCTGGACAGTATGTTGGCGGCGAAGCTGATCATTGATCAGGGCATTGAAGTGGTGGGTTTGTACCTGGAAAGTCCCTTCGGCTGCGAGGAGGATTTAGAAACGGTCGCCACTACCTTGGGTATTGAACTCAAAATTATTCGCAAAGGCATGGGTTACGTCAATCTAGTGAAAGACCCCAAATACGGTTACGGGAAAAACATGAATCCCTGTATTGATTGTCGGATTTACATGTTTAAAATCGCACGACAGGTCATGGACAAAATGGACGCGGATTTCCTGATTACCGGAGAGGTGATCGGACAACGTCCCATGTCTCAGCGAAAAGAAGCGATGTCCTTGATTGATCGAGATAGCGCCGTTGAAGAAGTCATCCTGCGGCCCCTTTCCGCACAATTTTTTCCACCCACCAAGATGGAACTTGAAGGCTGGGTGGATAGAGAAAAACTCTTGAATATCAGTGGTCGAAGCCGAACGGAACAGTTGAGGTGGGCCAAAGATTTGAAACTCAAGGGCTACACCGCCCCGGCAGGGGGTTGTCTTTTAACCGATGCTAATTTTACCCCGCGATTAAAAGGCTTTTTTGAGCGGAGCAATAATCCCTCAATGGTGGAGGTTCGCCTGATCCGTCATGGCAGACACTTTGATTTATCCGACGGAAGTCACCTGGTGATTGGACGGAATGAAAAAGAAAATGATCAAATGTGGGAAGTAACAAAACATGCCGTGAATGAAGGCAACATGACCTATTTTCGGCCTGACTTTTCCGGCCCGGATGCGGTTTTATCTTCTGGAAACGGTGAGGCCGTTTACGATGAGGTCGGAGCTTTGATCGCAAAATATGCCAAAAAGGGTCTTGATTCAGAAGAAATGATTGAGGCTGAATGTGGTGACCTGGTGTCTCAAATCAAGGTCGTCTTTCCGCTCATTTCCGCAGAAACACCAGAAGAAGGTTTGACTGTCGTTCAGTGATTATTGAATCCTTTCCCGTAGCACCCTTTCAGTGCAACTGTATCATTCTCGCCTGTGAAAAAACGCGTTCGGCGCTGGTGATTGATCCCGGGGGTGATGCAGAACGCATCCTGGCTTTTTTATCTCTGCACAAATTAAAACTGGCACAGATTATTCACACGCATGCCCATCTGGATCATGTCGGGGCAACGGATGAGATCCATAAAAAGCTCGGCGGCCTGACGGGTTTGCATGAAGATGACATGCCGCTTTGCAATCACCTCGGGCTTCAAGCAGAACTTTTTGGTCTACCGACACCACCCACGCCAACAATCGATCAATTTTTAAAAGACGGCATGAGCCTCAGCTTCGGGGAAAAAACCGTAGAAGTCATTCACACGCCGGGTCATACACCGGGCAGCCTGTGTTTTTTTGTTCAGGATTTCGGCTTGTTGACGGGGGATACGCTCTTTTTTGGCAGTGTGGGGCGAACAGATCTCTGGGGTGGTTCGCAAGCCACTCTGCTTGACTCAATTAAGAAAAAGCTACTCACCTTCCCCAATGAAACGGTGGTCTATCCCGGACACGGCCCGAAGACCGCCATCGGCATGGAACGGCATAATAATCCCTACTTATTATGAAAACGGCTTACATTTACCATCCCGACATGCTTCAGCATGACACCGGCCCCGGACATCCTGAATCCCCTCAACGACTCTCTATTTTAGAAAAACATCTTTTTGATGAAGAGCGATCCAGTGAAATTGAGACCCTTGTGGATCGTTTGTTCAAAATTGAGTCTGCACGACACGATGGTCTCTACGATGCCATTGCTCAAATCCACACAGCTGACTATATTGCGTCCCTAAAATCTTCGCTTCCAAAAACAGAGCGCATCTATCTCGACCCGGATACTTCGCTTTCACCCGGATCACTCCTTGCCGCCGAGCTGGCCGTTTCTGCCGGATTGATGTCAGTTGATTTGGTCATGGCGGGAAGGGTTCAAAACGCCTTCTGTGCCGTCCGGCCTCCCGGCCATCATGCCGAAGCGGGACGTGCGATGGGTTTTTGCCTTTTCAACAACATTGCGATTGCCGCAAAATACATTCAGACAAACTATCATCTCAAAAAAGTATTCATCATTGATTGGGATGTGCATCACGGAAACGGTACGCAGAATGTCTTTTATGACGATCCAAGTATCTTTTATTTCAGCACCCATCAATCTCCCTCTTATCCCGGAACAGGGGCAAAAGAAGAGCAAGGGGAAGGTGCCGGAGCAGGTTTTACCGCAAACCATCCCTTACCCGCAGGTGCGGGTGACGCAGCGCTACTCTCGATTTTTGAGCGCGACTTATACAAAGCCATCTCAGACTTTCAGCCCGATTTTATACTCATCTCCGCCGGTTTTGATGCTCACGAGGAAGACCCATTGGCGAGCTTGAATGTGACGGATGAAGGTTTTTCAGAAATGACAAAACATGTTGTTGCGTTTGCGGAAACGCATTGCGAGGGCAGGATTGTGTCGTTTTTAGAAGGGGGATATAACTTGAATGCTTTGGCAAGATCCGTCGAGCAGCACTTAGGCGTTTTAGCCCACTTGCGCTAGAAGCGGTTCTACGGTGGGGATGATCGATTTCAGGTTTGCCCAGGCCATCCCGATATTAACGTCTTTTTTTGCCACTAACAAAACAGCTCCTTTTCCCTGATGAATGCGTTTTCCGAAGTACTTTTTCTCTCCGAGACTCATGGCAATCTCTTCCTGATGCACTCCTTCGTTTGTTGCGCCGCAAGGGATTGATGCCATCTGTGAGAATTCAGTCGCTTTAAGGTCTGAGAAGAGGCCGATCATGACGGAGACGATGACGTCTTGTTCTTCTTGATAGAACTTTCCGGTATGAGACATTTCCACAGCCTTGCCCTGTTCAAGATCAATGACACCACAGGCAATGGTCTCGGAAATGCGTTCTAGCACACTTGAACAGGTTTCTTTTATTTTATTTGCTGGCATAGGGCTTGTTCCCTTTCAACGCATTGATGTCTTGCTCCTGATTAATATCCTGCACAGTCCTTTGCAGAATACTTCGAGCCACAATTGCGATATTGGCCCGAAAACGAGAGACGGCACCTTGGCCTACTAAGGGGGAAACGGTCGCGAGCAGGGTGTCATTTCTCAAATCCCAGAAAAGTGCGACCCCGACATCATCAACAATGTACTCCAGGTTGCCGGTCGCTTGATCTTTTTTCATCATCCAAACCCTTTTCATGATCGGAATGATGGGTCCGGGCCAGGCCGTTATATCGGTTTGTCCATGCAAAAGAATGGCCTCTTCATTTGCGGTGTTGATCTCGACAATGGTCGCATCGGGGAATTTCCCTTTGAGCAAGGCTTTCACGATGCCCCAGGAAACCCTTGTCTCAGGTTCAGACTGTGTGATTTCAAGTGCTGCTTTTTCTGGATCAGGCGCATCTGAAATTTCTTCAATCAGGCCTTTTTGGTGCAGGGCATAAAAAGTTTTACAACAATCAAATTCAGAGAGAATAGCCTGGTCCATCACATTTCTAATCGTGGTCTTGCCATCCAGACGTTGATAGACAATCTCTTCCTCTCCAGTCAGTTCAACTGTGCCGGTTTCCAAAGAGGTGTTTTCAAGATCAATCAACTCAAGTGGAATCTCTGCGGTGTCTGACACAATTTTTTTTGATGTTGAGCGATGCTGGAAGATCATGTCGAGAGAGGGAATCTTTTTTTCTATCCGTGGCCATTCATCAATAATTACTGCGCCTTCCATTAAGAGATTTCTGACCTTTAAAGGTTTAACAATGCCATGAAAAAGCTCAAGCGTCTTTTGTGACTCAATGACATAGCTGCCTTCATTCCAGCGCAGAAAATTGAAGACAACCCATTTCATCTGTACTTGAAGCGCTGCTGAGATGGCTTCCTCAGTGCAGTACTGTTCTCTACAGAGGATCGGCCCAAGGCATTCGAGGGTTTTTTTCTGAATTTCCAAACCCCGATCTCGTTGTTCTTTTGTGATTCTCCCGGAGCGGATCAGTACCTTGCCAAGCATCATATCTGATCGCTTTTTTGTCGATTCCGCTACTGCCAGCGTTCCCTTTTTAAAACCCAGGGTAACTGTTTCATCCGTAGAGGTCACTAAGAGCACACCTGTCTTCCGTTTGAGATCAAAAAGCTCAAAAAGGTCGTAAGGTGAAAAATCGACTAAATTCCCTCTCATAATAATGAAATCCTCACATAATGGCTTGATCAGTGCTTCTTGAACACGGCGATTTCCTCTAAATAACCTTACCAGGTATCGACAAAAGGTCAATTGTGGGCTATCGCCCCTTCCTTGACGTGCCGGAAATCTATGGTAGCTTTACATACATCACTGATTCCAAAAAAACATAAAATCGAAGAAAACGCATCATTTTAGGAGGAAGAAGAATGAGCATGGATGATCAGATTTCAAATACACTTAAATTTGTCCCGGAATGTGTGGCATGTGGGGTTGTTGATATTGATACCGGAATGCTGCTTGGTATTAAGACGCTCGATAGCCATCCCCAGGAAGTGATCGACTACGTCGCAGCCGCCACAGGTGATCTGTTTCAAGGCCCCAACGTTACCGCAATTGAAAACCTGTTTAAAAAAGTCCGTGGGGTCAAAGAATCAAGCCATCACTATTTTCAGGAAATTATTATCACTTCTGACAACCTGTTACATGTTTTCATGCGGGGCAAAAAGAACGAAAGCATTGTTTTCATTATCGTCTGTCGTATCTCCGCCAACCTGGGCATGGTTTTGACCAAGTCTCGACTTGCTTCACCCAAGCTGGAAGCGGCTCTGTAAGCGCAACTTAGAAGCCCTCTTAAACACCTAAGCTGAGCATTGAGGATATGGAAAATACAAATCACGAGAAAGAAGTGCTTTATCTCTTGGATGAAGCCGCAATCAAGGGGCCGGAAGGTTTGTTACTCAAGCCGATCAAATGGCGTATTCGAGATCGTGCTGTCACAGTTTTGCTCGGACCGGCGGGTGCAGGTAAAAGCATCTTGCTGCGTTCTTTAAGTGGTGAGGCGCTTCCAGAGGGCTGTCAGAGATCGGGGCTATGGCAATATCGAGATGCGACACTTGATGAAACAAGCCAAAGGGCCTTATCGGGTACGGAGATTGTGCGTTCCCCTCAGCAAAAAAGAGGCGACCTGAAAAACGGTAAACTGGAGCGCCATGAAAATACTTCAGAGCCTTCCTGGCGCGAGGCCCTGCTTTCCGGTGCGCATACTGTTTTGCTGGATGAACCGGAAAATGGCCTTCAGGAAGATGCGCTAGCATCGCTGAAGCAAATGATTCGTGATCAGGCATCGCGAGGTGCCGTGATCCTGATCACCCATCAGCTTGACTTTGCCAGAGCGGTTGCCGACGATATTTGCCTGATTTGTGCTCAAAAAATCGAAGCCCAGGGAGAAGCTTCAGACTTCTTTCAAAATCCCCCTTCCGAACTTGCAACACGCTTCCTGGAACAAGGCAACTGCTGGCCGCCGCCAAAAACCCCGGACTTGCCGGATCATTTTCAGTGGGTCTTGCCGGGGCGTTTGGCCGGTATGGGAAAACCGGGTTTGCTTGGAGATGAGGAGGAAGACCTCACTGCAATTGCGACCGCCGGGGTCACCAATCTCATTACGCTCACCCAGGAGCGATACCCGGATCAAAAACTGAGATCTTATGGCATTGTCGGTCGGCATTTCCCAATCAAAGACATGGGTGTGCCGGCCATCGGCACAACCGCAAGCCTTTGCCGAGACATCAAACGATTGATGGAAGAGGGAGAAGGGGTTGCGGTGCACTGCCATGCTGGCCTTGGGCGGACAGGCACCATTTTGGCCTCGACCTTAATCTGGATGGGTCGGGGGCCGGATGAAGCGATTGAGGAAATCCGCATCGTCAGAAAGGGCTATATCCAAAGTCGGGCCCAGCTCAACTTCATTCAGAGTTTTTCAGACTGGCAAAACCCTCTCTGATAGGCATCATTGATTGACCGGC
>CAZRYI010000011.1:11760-18384 GCA_964604255.1 uncultured Nitrospirota bacterium | reverse complement strand
TTCCCCTGAATTGCTTGACTAAAATGTGCAATCGATTTTTCAAGTGATCCGCCGAGCAGGCCCGGCAACTTTCGATACAAAACCCCGAGCACATGATGCGCCACGTCATTTTCCGGCTCCTCTTTTAAGACGGCCTGCATTGCTTTTTTGATGGGTGAAACAAGAAAAATTGACTGAATCGCGCCTTGCGTTTCTGCAATCTGCCCGTAGGCGATTCCGAGCATGAGCTGCGCTTCTACATCGCGCTCATCAAGTGAGACCGCTGATTTTGCGTGGCGCTCCGCTGCATTGTAGAGACGCAGTTTTTCTGCTTTTGTATTCGCCCGATCCCCCTGCCACTGGAGGGATCTCGAAAGTTTCCATAAGGCTTCGACCTGAAGTGGATCAATTTGCAAAATCAGGCGATAGGTTTCGACGGCCTCGGCGGCCCGCCCCGGACTATCGCGCAGTTGATAATTGTCTTCAGCATCCCGAAGCAGGTACTCTACTTTTTTTAAAACCTCTGAATCAGGACTTGCAACTGAAGCTCTTTCATTCGGAAGCACGACTTGCGGAAAGAGCAGCTGAAAAAAAATAAAGCTGGCAAAGAGCGTCGCTTTTCCATTCACCTCATCCCCTTCATTATTGCCCCATGCCTTTCATCGCAAAAATTCTTGAAAGCTCGATGATCGTCAAGGAATAGTGAACTGAGATGTTATATCGGGCAATTGCGCGGAAATTTCCGAAGAGGGCCAGCAAGGACTTCTCTCCCTGCTTCGGCTCGTAATAGGCAAAAGAGACCAGGTCATCGCCTTTTGCGGGAGGCGGGATATCAATGCCGGTGCGAATGGCTTTTGCGACCGGAAGGGTTTTTCTGAAATGGCCCTTCGCCATTTTGATTGATTCAGGGTTTTCTTTTGCAATCCGTGCGGGCAGGTAGCTCAGTTGTCCCGGCTTCCATCCGAAGGTTTTAAGGTAGCTCGCGACACTGCCATAAATGTCGGCTTTTGAATTCCAAAGATCTTTTTTGCCATCTCCGTCAAAATCAACGGCATATCTCAGGTAACTGCTCGGAATAAACTGCGGCACACCAAAAGCCCCTGCATAGGAACTTTTGATTGAAAAGGGGTCGAAACCTTCGTCACGACACAGTTTAAGAAAGGAAATCAGCTCTCCGCGATAAAATTTTTCCCGCCTCGGATAGAGAGCGAATGCCGTGTTGTACACGTCGAATGCACGGTATTTTTCAATGCCGGGCTGGCCGAAACGGGTTTCGACACCGAGAATACTGGCAATCACCTCTTTCGGCACGCCGTATTTTTTTTCCACTTTTGTTAAAAGTTCACGATTTTTTTCAATGTAGGCATGGCCCTTTTTAATCATGTTCTTTTTCACAAAAATCTTTCGGTATTTGTAAAAGGGCAAGTGCTCGGCAGGACGTTCAAATTTGTCAATAATGTCTTTTTTGATCACAACCTTGCTAAAAAGACCCTTTAAATACTTCTCATCAAATTGATGTTTTTCAGTCAGTTCTTTTATCAGCCCGCGATATTTTTCATTGTCAATATCCAAGCTGCCTTCATCGGCAAGCGTATTGAGCGGGCTAGAGAGAAAAAACATAAGGGCCAGTACAAAAATCAAACAAGGCCGTAAACGATTAAAAGTTGATCGGAAAGATTGCATGTCTTGGGAAACCTCCTTTGCATTGATTGTTGTTGGATTCACTACCGAATAACTAAAAAGGGTCGAAGTTTCTCTAATGTTTTTTTGCCGATACCTTTCACTTTAATCAGATCATCGACGCTTTGATAGGGACGCCCGGCAATGATTCTTTTAGAAAGGCCGGGGCCAATGCCTTTGAGAGATTCCAGCATTTCCGCGTTTGCATCGTTGAGGTCGATCTTTTCTTCGCGCTGCTTATTTTGTGTTTGATCTTGAAATGCCGCAAGCTCGCGCTCTTCCCGGCGTTGCTCCGCGCGGTAGGCGACAATTTGTTCAGGATCACTTTCCGCCCAGATACCGGCACCTTTCAACATGGCTGCAGCTTCAAGGTCGTGTAATATTTTAAAGCGCTCCTTTCGAGAACTGCCTTCAGGTGTTTTTCGACCCACACCGTGAGTCCGTGCAAGCCCTGCTTTGACTAAAAGCATTGCCAAATCTTCTCCGGCTGCCGTGGTTACAAAGGCATAGACCCGCCCTTTTTTTGATCGCCCCAAGGCATTTGCGAAGGCGGTGTGAACTGTAAAGGGCCGGGAGAGGGCCTTTTCAACAAAGGCTTTTGCCTGCCGACCAAAACCCAGGGTCTGCTGACCTTCACTCAAACCAAAATAACGGGTTTGCTCTCTCAAACGTCTCAGGTCACTTTGGCGAGAAGCACGCGTTTCAGCACAGTCCACAAAATAAAGCCTCAAATGAATCTGCCGTTCACCCAGATCGGCCAAAAAGCTATCGCCATCATTGGCACCACTTTCAATCCATTTCACCTGGGCAAAAGACTCAAGTTTCGCCGCCTGCGCGACTGAAGTAAGGCCGAAGATCAGAAAATATATCGTCCAGACAATGCCCGGACTTTTGAAACAAAAGCGATTCATCCCGGACATTGTAGCCTTCTTTTCCAGACAACACCAGCATGCCAGACTTGATTAGCATATCCAAAAATACCTTGACCTATAGAGGGTCTTTTGTATAATAATTCCTGATCATTTTCTGCCTGTACCGGAGTTTGAGTGGCTCACCTGAAGTTTGACACAGCCCTTTCTCGTTTAGAAGCCACAGTCCAATCCCTTGAAAAGGATGACCTTCCCTTGGAGGAGGCCCTGAAAGTCTTTGAAGAAGGCATCCGTCTTTCTAAAAATTGCCTGAAAACCCTTGAAGAAACAGAGCGAAAGGTCGAGATGCTGATTGAAGGCAAAGACGGAAAATTGAAACCTCAGCCCTTTGAATCGTAATTAGATAGATAAATTCCAGCAAACCTTCTATGGACACACAAGACTTAAAAAGCTATTTGGCCCTGCGTCGCTCAGAAGTGGATCGACTACTACAATCCTACCTGCCCGGTCCCACATGTGAACCGCCCTTGATCCATGAAGCCATGCGCTATTCCCTTTTTGCCGGAGGAAAACGCATTCGCCCCATTCTTTGTCTTGCAGCCTGTGAATCGGTCGGTGGTAGAGTTGAAACCGTTCTGCCTTTTGCAGCAGCCATCGAACTGATCCATACTTACTCCCTGGTTCACGACGACCTGCCCGCGATGGATGACGACGACACCCGTCGCGGCAAGCTCACCAGCCACAAAATGTTTGGTGAGGGGGCGGCCATCCTGACCGGAGACGCCCTGCTCACAGCGGCTTTTACCATGATGGCCGAAAAAGGGCTGGCAAGTTCAATTTCACCGAAAAAGATACTGCGGGTCATTCTGGAACTGGGGTCGGCCTCCGGCAGCACGGGCATGGTTGGCGGACAGCTTAACGACATTGAATCAGAGGGAAAAGACGGTCTCTTTTTTGAAAAATTGAAAGAAATTCATACGCAAAAAACCGGCGTTTTGATCCGGGCCTCCGTGCGTATCGGTGGCATTTTAGGCGGAGCAGGCCCAAAAAAGCTCTCAAATCTTACTGGTTTTGGTGAAAAGATCGGCTTGGCTTTTCAGATCGCCGACGATATTTTGGATGTCGAAGGCAGCGAAGCCGACACCGGGAAACCGGTTAACAAAGACGAAGCCAAGGGAAAATGGACCTATCCTGCCCTCATCGGCCTTTCTCAGGCAAAAAAAGAAGCAGCGGTACTGGTTGAAGATGCGCTGGCCTTGCTCCTTAACTTCGGGCCGGAAGCCGATCCCCTGCGTCAAATTGCCTCTTTCATCACGGATAGAAAGGCATAATGGATACACCGCTTTTAGACCAAATTAATGATGCAAGTGACCTGAGAAAAGTCGCACAAGAAGACCTGTGCCAGGTTGCAAAAGAAATTCGACAAATTATATTAAAAACCGTCTCCGAACGCGGCGGGCATCTTGGTGCAAGCTTGGGCACCGTCGAACTCACAATTGCCCTTCACCGTGCCTTTAATACCCCGACAGACCGCATTGTTTGGGATGTCGGCCATCAGGCCTATCCTCACAAAATTTTAACGGGAAGACGCGAACAGTTTTCAACCTTGCGGCAATACAAAGGCATCAGTGGTTTTCTCTCCCGTTCCGAGAGCGAATTCGACACCTTTGGAGCAGGCCACGCAGGCACCTCTATTTCAGCCGCCCTTGGCATGGCAGAAGCCAGAAATCAGCAAGGGAAAAAACATCATGTCATCGCCGTCATCGGTGATGGTTCAATGACGGCAGGCATGGCCTACGAGGCCTTAAACCATGCAGGGGCCTTAAAACGGAACCTCATTGTGATTCTCAATGACAATGACATGTCGATTTCTAAAAATGTCGGTGCCTTCTCGGCCTACCTCAATCGTATTTTAACCGGCCCTCTTTACACCAAAGTGAAAAGTGAAACCCTGAGCCTGCTGAAGAACATTCCAAAAATCGGGCAACCCATGTTCAAGGTGGCTAAACGGGCAGAAGAATCAGTCAAAGGCATGATTGTGCCGGGCATTCTTTTTGAGGAACTGGGTTTTCGCTATATCGGGCCAATCGACGGTCATGAAATTGATCATCTCTTAACCACCTTTGAAAACATCAAACAACTGAATGAACCCATCCTGATCCACGTGATTACTAAAAAAGGCAAAGGTTATGCCCAGGCAGAAGCCAATCCCATCGCTTTTCACGGAATGCCCTCTTTTGATCTTTCCACCGGACAGGCAAAAAAAGCAGCGCAAGGGCCACCCTCTTATACTTCTGTCTTTTCCAGTTCCCTGATAAAACTTGCAAAAGAAGATCCTGCTATCGTTGCGATTACCGCCGCCATGCCGGAAGGCACAGGTTTGAGCCAGTTCAGTCAAACCTTTCCCAAGCGATTTTATGATGTCGGCATTTCAGAGCAACACGCAGTGACGATGGCGGCAGGCATGGCAGCAGAGGGCCTTCGCCCCGTTGTTGCCATCTATTCCACTTTTTTGCAGCGAGCTTTTGATCAAATTGTTCACGATGTAGCCCTGCAAAACCTACCCGTTGTTTTCTGCCTCGACCGTGCGGGTGTGGTCGGAGAAGACGGTGCAACACACACAGGTGCCTTCGATATTTCCTATCTCCGCGGCATTCCCAATATGACCCTCATGGCCCCCAAGGACGAAAATGAACTGCAACACATGCTGGCAACAGCCCTCAAACAATCCGGCCCGGTTGCCATCCGCTACCCAAGAGGTGCCGGACTGGGCCTGCCGCTCGACGAAATCCCCAAACAACTTCCCATCGGCAAGGGAGAGATTGTCTACGGAGAGACGCACAAACGCTGGGATTTGGCCCTGGTCGCAATCGGCAGTATGGTTCACCCCGCAGAAATCGCGGCCCAGGCGCTAGCTAAGCAGGGCCTTCAAGTCGGTGTGATCAATGCCCGTTTTGCAAAACCGCTCGACCAGAAGCTGCTCATCTCCATTGCAAAGCGCTGTCATAAAATTGTTACGCTCGAAGAACAAGCCCTGTCCGGTGGTTTTGGTGAAGCGGTACTCGCCCTGCTGGAAGAAGAAAGAGCCAAGGACAACATTCCCGCTGTTTCCGTCCGCCGCATTGGGCTACCCGACTATTTCCTTGAACACGGCCCTCAAAAAGTCATCAGAGCAGAAATCGGACTTGATCCCGAAAGCATTACCAATATGGCCCTGCTTTTTGCCGGTGAGCAGCATAAAAAATCGATTTTTGAAGCCAGCTCAAAAATTACACCTACCGTGCGTGTCAAGATTGTCCGATAGCACAGACCCTTCCCTGATGCAGGCTGCTTTAAGTCCTTTGAAACAATCAAAAAACGCCGAAAAAAGTGCAAAATCCCGTCTTGACCAACTGCTTTATGAGCGTGGTTTTGCTGAAAGTACTTCAAAAGCAAAAGCCCTGGTGATGAGTGGCGCAGTCCTTGTGAATGGTCTTAAGATTGAGCGCGCCGGACACAAAGTCAAAGTGGATGCTGAAATTGTCCTGCTCAAAACACCCCCCCCTTTTGTGAGCCGTGGCGGCCTGAAGCTGGAAGGGGCCTTAAATGCTTTCGAGATTGAGGTATCAAATGTGGTCGCGATGGACGTTGGCGCTTCCACCGGAGGTTTTACCGACTGCCTGCTCAAGCGCGGCGCGGCGCGGGTATATGCGATCGATGTTGGTTACGGCCAGCTCGCATGGTCACTCCGTAATGATGCGCGTGTTATCGTACTTGAACGGCAGAATATCCGACACCTCGACGACGATGCCATTCCTGAAATCATTGATCTCGTCACAATTGACGTGTCCTTCATTTCTCTCGAAAAAGTCATCCCGCACGTGCTCCCTCGGCTGAAAACAGACGGGTTAATGATTGCGCTGATCAAACCACAGTTTGAAGTCGGCAGATCTGCAATTGGCAAAGGGGGCATTGTCAGGGATGAAAAAGCCCGTCAAGCGGCAGTTGATCACATCTGTGCCCTCGGCATAGACTGGCAGCTCAATCAAATCGGCCTGATGCCCTCACCCATCACCGGTCAAAAAGGAAACATCGAGTACTTAATTTGCTTCAGGAA
>CAZRYI010000011.1:0-11660 GCA_964604255.1 uncultured Nitrospirota bacterium | reverse complement strand
CCTCACCCATCACCGGTCAAAAAGGAAACATCGAGTACTTAATTTGCTTCAGGAAGTAATCCGAATACCGGATATTGTTCAAAATTCAGGTACAATCATAATAGGAGAACAAAGATGGACATAAAAAAGCTTGAGAAAAAAATCACGCAATTAAAAGCAGTTTTAAAGACAAGTGATGCAGATGATCTCAAAACACGCATTTTGAAAAAAGTTTTAAAACGTGCGCAGCGCAGAATTGCGACACTCAAGGCCAAAGCGGCAATGGTTGCAGCAAAAGCAGCCAAAAAAGTGGCAAAGGAGGAAGCTGCTTAAGGCACATTTGATTAAGTCTGTTTGAATTTTTCAGGAGAAAAAGTGGTTCGATTCAAGGCACGAATTGCGGGAAATAACCCGTTATTTCCAAAATTTGCAACGCAGAAGCGGGCAACTTTTGCCCTGAAAAAACAAACGATGACTTGATCGGAGGTGCCTTAAACAATGAGTGGGATGAAGGTTGGGCTGGCTTTGGGCGGTGGGGGCGCAAGAGGGATTGCCCACATTGGTGTTTTGAAAGTCCTGGAGGAAGAGGGCATTCAAATTGATGGCATTTCCGGCACCAGCTTTGGCGCAATCATCGGCGCGATGTACGCCCAGAACCCCAATGCGCTGCAACTGGAGCATCAGGTACTCTACTTTTTAGACAGCCCTGCCTTTCGTCGCACAAAAATTTATTTTATCAAACAGCATTTTGAAGAGAAAAAAAACAAGAGCTTCATGACCAGCGTGAAAGCCTACCTTCAAAAAGGCATCTTCTGGGGCATTTCCCTGCAAAATACCTCCTTCATTACCGAAGACAATTTTTTAGCCCAAATAGACGAAGTGGTCGAGGACAGCCAGATCGAAGATACCGTCATCCCTTTTTGTGCCGTTGCAACTGATCTGACCAATGGCAAAGAAGTGATCCTGAGCGAGGGACCCATCCAAAGAGCCGTTGCTGCCAGTTGCGCCATCCCTGGTGTTTTTCCCCCGATCAACATTGACGGCCTACAATTGGTTGACGGAGGTTGGGTCAATCAGGCCCCCGTTTCCCCCTTGCGCGACTTGGGTTCCGATTTTTCAATGGCAGTCACCATTTCGGAAGAAGATCAAGTTCCTAAAAATTTTGAAAGCGGCCTGGATGTTGTGCTGAGAGCCAATGAAATCACCCGCTCGGTTCTGTCCGAAAAACAGATAGAATCCGCCGATTTTGTCATCCGGCCCGAAGTCGGCGATATTCACTGGTCTGATTTCTGGCGCTTTGACGAAGCCATGGCACGCGGAGAAGAAGCAGCAAGAGCAGCAGTTGAAGACCTGAAACGCCTGCTCTGGAAAAAACGCGTTAAAAAATTCCTAAAGTTTGAGGTATGACAAACCTCTCAATCAAAAGGTTCAAATATGAAATGGGAATATAAAGCAGAACAACTTGCGGGTGTTCAAATCGACAATCAGCTTAACTTTCTTGGAAAGGATGGCTGGGAGTTGGTTCAGGTGATTCACCAGGCAGAAAATGAGTATCCTTTTCTTTGTCTCTTGAAGAGACCGCTTAAAAGATAGAATTCACAGTTAAAATAAAAAAACCGTCAACCACATTTTTCATTCCCCCCTGACATCCTTCATCTCCATACCGGCAGCCTTGTTTAAAAGCCGTATCACATTTCCGGCGGCATAGGTTCTAACGGCCTGATCTGGATCTTTCAGGGCCTTTTTCAAGATGGGCAGGCTTTCTATTTCACCCAAAGCGCCAATGGCGCGAATGGCTGTCAGGCGAACACGCTGGGCTTCGTCTTTCATCGCTGAAACCAGAAAGGGCAACGCTTTTTTTCCCCAAACTCTGCGCAGCGACCCGATGGCAAAATGTCGTACGCCATAGTCAGGGTCTTTCAAACCCGCTTCATAAATTGTCGGCCTCTCAATGCCGAGATATTTTAAACCTTCAGCGGCAGAAAGACGCACAATGGCATTGGCATCTTCTCTTAAACCTTCGAGTTGCGGGATGATGGCCCGATTGCCTAGTTCACCGAGCGAAGTGGCCGCCGCGCCTCGAACAGCCGGATCGTTATCATGCAGCACTTTTTTGAGTGGTTCGTAAAACGCAGGCAAAGCCAGTTTCCCCATCGACTCTGCCGCGTACATACGCAATAAAGCATCGGAACCCCTGAGATATTCTATCAACAGGGTTTCAGAAGCAGCCTGGCCACTCCGGCCCAAAGCAACCGCGCCCGCAATGCGTTCATCCTTCTTGAGTGACGCAATGTCCCCTATCAGCTTCGCAAAGGCCTGTTCATCGCCCAGCTTCGCCATTGCTGCGAGCGCAAAAAGCCTGACAGAAGGGTCCGGGTCAGCGCTGAAAGTGGCCAGCAGATTTCCCAGATCAAGCCCTTCCGGCTTTGTTTCTGCCATGTCGTTGAGCACCTTCACTGCGGCCCCGCGCACCATGCCCTCACGATCACTGCTGCCTGCCGCCATGATCAGTTTTAAAGCTTCTGGGCCACCCAGGTAGCCCAAGGATTCTACCGCGAAAAATCGTACAAACATGGCTGAATCTCGTAGGCCGGGAATCAACAAAGGAATCAAACGCGGGTCGCCCATCTCTGCAATCGCCTTGATCCCGGCACTGCGAAGAAAGTAGTTCTCGTCTTTTAAAGCCAGCTTCACCATGCCGAGGGCGAGTGCTTTCAGCAGTTCCTCTGCCTGCTTCGGATGACTTGTTTCAACCAGTGCCTGAAGATCGAGAGCCCTGAGGATGTCTGCTTGTGCGACAGAAGAAAGCACCTGGATACGGCGGGCTTCAAAGTTGTCGGGCACAGATTTGAGCATGGAATCGGCCAGGGCGAGCGCACGTTCATATTGCCCTTCATCCAGGGCAAGCTGCGCTTTTTCCAGTGTTTTATCGGTTTCTGAGGTGCAGGATGCTACAAAACATAACAAGAGAAAAAAAATAACGGCTTGTTTTAATTGTTGAATGAAGCGTGGTTTTTGCAAAAAGCCCTTACCTCCAACGCAAAAAAGAACTGATCAAGAGCAGTGAGGGCAGCACAATCAAAAAACCAAGCCCCAAAGAGATCATGCTCATGCTTTCACTCACCAGGCTATCGTAGAGCACTGACAGTCCGAGCGCCCAAATCGTCAAAATACTTCGGTAGGCCAGCAGATAAATTTTGCTCAGTATGCCCGTTAAATCCTCTGAGTGCATCAATGTTCTAAATTGCCCGCTGTTGGCATAATCCAGGAAAGATTTCAGGGTGTCGGGAAGGGCAAGAAGGGTCGTCAACAGATCCTTCCCTTTTGTAAAAAAGGCCGTGCCCCAGTCTGTCGAAGCCACAAAGCGTTTGGCGTGAGGTTTTGCTAATTCAATAATATTCAGGCCAGGAGCCAATTGAGAACAAAGCCCATTGAGCATACCTGCCGTGCGTCCCACCAGAATAAAATGATTGGGAATCTGGAGTCCGGGATAGATTTTAAAGAGGGCTTCAAAGTCTTCGGCGATTTGTGAAATCGTGATGTCCTGATAGGAATGCGGCGGCAGATCACGATAGCGATCCATAAAAAAACAAACCGTCTTTTCGACCCCGGCCATTTTTTCTGTGCGTGAAATAAAACCCAGGTCAATCAAAGCCCTGGAAATCTCGGTAATATCCCGGTCAATAATCCCGATGATCATGTTCTGAATGCCCTGGTGCATCTTGATGCTGATCATTTGCATCAGCCCAAAATCCACAAAAACCAGACGAGGCCCTTGTTGCACAAACAAGTTGCCCGGATGCGGGTCTCCATGAAAAAACCGGTGTTTCAGGATTTGTTTCATGTAGGACTCAACCAGCAAGGTTGCGACCTCTCCTTTGTCGATTCCGGCTTTTTCAATCAGATCCGTCCGGCTGATTTTAATACCCTCGACAAATTCAAGGGTGAGAACACGGGAGGTCGTATGCGTCCAAATCACCTTGGGCACAACAATGCGCGGATCATCCTCAAAATTCTGCTGAAACTGCTCTGCCTGCCGACCTTCTTTAAGGTAATTCAGTTCCTGCTGAACAATGCGAGAAAACTCCTCAAAAAGCACATCAAAGCGAATGGCACTAAACACTTTCTGGAGAAGGCTTGTGATGACCCGAATCGCCTTTAAATCGGTTTTGACAATGGCTTCAATTTCCGGGTATTGCACCTTCACCGCAACAGTGAGCAATTCAAAATCTTCGGGATCTTCCTGTTTTTCTTCAGAGTTTTGCGCCGCTTGATTTTGTTTTGCGTCGCTTTCGGACTGGGTCTTTGTTGCCCTTTTTAAAGTGGCGCGATGTACCTGCCCCAGGGAGGCCGATGCGATGGGAACGACATCAAAAGTTTCAAAAACAAGCTCCGGCGGCGCACCCAGTTCCTTGATCAGACGGGCCTTGATTGCTGAAAAGTCGGCAGGAGGCACCTGGTCTTGCAGTTGGGAAAGGATGTCGGTATAGGGGCTTGGCAGGATATCCACACGGGCACTCATAAACTGCCCGACCTTGATCAACAGCCCTTTTAAAATCAGCGTCGTGTTTTTAAACTTGAGGGCATTTTTTGCGTGAAGTCGGTTTTTCCATTGACGGCCCTGCTTTTTTGAAATAAAAAAAGAGCCGAGAAAATAAATAAAATAGCTGGACGAAATGGACAAAGCCAGTGCGAAAATCAGCAGGCTTCGTCTGCGTAGGCTGGTGTGATTATTTGCACGGGACACTTTGCTCAAGGGCCTTCTCCTACCTTTGACCAGACTAAAAACCGACATCCTAGCATTCAGCTTCTCAAACAGACAATGCCTGTTCTTTTTCGTGAAAGATCGTTACACTGCGCGATATCGTCTCAGAGCATCACCGCTTGAATAAATCAAAACTTTACGGCCTTTTAATTGGCCTCTTTGCTTTTATACTCATCCTCCTCCTGCCGACACCTGCGGCCATCAGCGACATGGGATGGCGTGTGGTCGCCGTGGTTGTTTTAATGCTGGCCTGGTGGATTTCTGAAGCCATACCCATTCCTGCCACCGCCCTGCTACCCATCATTTTATTCCCATTGCTCGACATCATGCCCATCAAACAAACCACCCTCTCTTATGGTCACTACATTGTTTTTCTCTTTATGGGAGGATTTGTCCTGGCCCTCGCTTTAGAAAAATGGGGAATTCACAAACGCATTTCTTTGGCTATTCTCAAAATGACCGGCACCCAGGCCAACGGCATTATCGGCGGTTTTATGATCGCCACGGCTTTTTTGAGTATGTGGATGAGCAATACCGCAACCACCGTCATGATGCTGCCCATCGCGAGTTCCGTGCTAGCACTCATATTAAAAAATCCAACTGAATCTTCATCGACAGCTGGTGAAAGCCAATCAACCAAAGGAGAATCCTACTTTGCACTTTCTTTAATGCTGGGCATCGCTTATGCCGCAAACATTGGCGGCACGGCCACCTTGATCGGAACACCCCCGAATGCCGTCTTTGCCGGTTTCATACAAGACCGATTCAACTATCAAATCAGTTTTGCCTCCTGGATGTTAATGGGACTGCCTTTTGCGACGGTGCTGTTATTCATCTGCTGGCTGATTTTGACTAAGTTAATCTATGCCAACGGCCTCGGAAAAATAGCGCAGGCAGATGAAGTCATTGAAGCCGAGTGGGCAAAACTGGGAAAAATGTCTCAGGGCGAAAAAACAGTCATGGCCGTTTTTATTGCGACCGCTGCTTGTTGGATGTTTAAGAAGTTGTTACCTTTTTCTATTTCAGATACCGGTATCGCCATCAGCGCGGCAGTCATGCTTTTCATCCTGCCTTCAGGTGCCGGGCCGAGGGATGCAATCCGAGAAGAACGGATTTTAGTTTGGGAGGATACGAAACGCCTGCCCTGGGGCATATTGCTGCTTTTTGGTGGCGGTCTCTCCATTGCCGCTGCAATGGCGCAAAGCGGTTTGGTGGAAGTCATTGGATCAGGGCTTTCAGCACTCTCCGTTTACGGCACCTTAACCCTGCTCCTTGCGGTGATTTCTGTTGCACTTTTAATGACAGAACTCATGAGTAACGTCGCCCTCATTTCGGTTTTCCTGCCTGTACTGGCCGGAATGAGCCTGGCTTTAAATGAAAATCCCTTGTTTTTTGCCATCCCTGCAACACTGGCCGCGTCCTGTGCTTTCATGCTGCCCATGTCCACACCACCCAATGCCATTGTTTTTGCCAGTGGTTACATTCGCATCCCGCAAATGCTCAAAGCAGGGATCTGGCTCAACATCATCTCTATTCTGCTCGCTACCTTACTGGCAATGACTTTAATGACGGTCGTCTTTGATATTGAAGCAGGTGTGCTCCCCGCCTGGGCACAGATTCAATAGGATTACAGCAAAACCGCGCAGTAATCATTTCCCAAACAATCATTTATTTTTGATAGCCAGAACTATTTTTAACAATAAAAACAATAAGATAGTGCTAAAGCATCGCCGGTGAAGCTCTGAAGCCACTTATTGCTGGTATGTCTGTAAAATGATATCCTGTTTCCCGTGGGACAGGCTTATTTTAAATTCATCGTTAAACATGCTTATGCGGTCATGGCCCTGATTGTGGCTGTCACCCTCTTTAGTTTTACGCAGCTTTCTTCCATTGAAACCGAGATCGACCCGAAGCAGATCCTTCCGCAAAACCATCCCTACATTGAAACCAATACCCGGATCGAAACCCTTTTCGGTGGCGGACGGGTCATTGTCATGGGAATCGTCTCTAAAAACGGCACCCTTTTCACGCCGCCCCTGCTGGATAAAGTGGACAGAATCACCCGGGCGATCAAAGAAATTCCCGGCATCTATGCCGACAATGTACTCAGCATTGCTTCACGCAGGGTCAAACACCTTCGCTTTAATGAACAGGGTTTTGATGTTGAGCGTTTGATGCCGGAGGTGCCGACATCGCAAAAAGAAGCCGACGATGTCAGAGCGCGGGTTTTTGCCAATCCACTCTATGTCGGAGCGCTCGTCTCTTCTGATGCGACTGCTGCTGCGATCATTATTGATGTGCAGGATGAAGACATCTTTGAAAAAAACCGTGAAATCAGCGGGGAAGATGTCGGCGAACTGCTCAGCGATCTGGCACTCTACGAAGCCCTTCAGCAGATTGCGCTCAAAGAAAGTGATGCTGCAACCTCCATTCACCTGGGGGGCTTGCCGGTTTCCCTGGCTTTTCTTGAAAAAGACACACAGTTGATGAACACCTGGATTTTCCCGATTGCCTTTATTGTGATCATGTTCATCCACTATCGCTCCTTTAAAACCTTTCAAGGCATGTTCATCCCGGCCCTGACAGCCCTTTTGAGTGTGGTTTGGGCGATGGGGCTAGTAGGTGCCATCGGCATGAAACTGGATCTCTGGACAAAAGGTTTGACGCCGATTTTGATCGTCGCAATGGCGGCAGGTCACTCAGTGCAAATCCTCCGACGGTTTTATGAAGCACTCGAATATGCCATCGGCATGGATGTGCCTGAACCGGCTCAGAAAATCGCCGTGGTCGAAGCCACCTCGAAAATGGCCCCTGTAGTGCTAACGGCGGGTTTTATCGCGGCGGCGAGTTTTGCTTCACTCATTACTTTCAAACTGCCCACCTTTCAATCCTTTGGACTGATGACCGCATTCGGCATTTTAAGTGCACTTATTTTGGAGATGACCCTGATTCCCGCCCTGCGTTCCCTCATTCCGCCCCCCAGCGGTGAAGAATTGGAAGCGGTGCTGGAACATCACCGTTCGGATCGCTTGCTGGCAGTAATCAAAACCTGGATTTTGGGACCCAATCGGCGCGGACTCATTTTTGGCGGTGTGCTCATGCTCATTGTGCCCTTTATTTTTATGGGCCAGATTGAATTTGCAAATTCACTTCGCGGACTTTTTTTTGAACGCACAGCCCTGAGTCGTGACGATGCAGTGCTGAATGAAAAATTTGGTGGCACTTCCACCTTGAATATCCTGGTAACCACGCCGGAAGCGGGGGGGCTCAAGGAACCTCAGGTCATGCGGGCCATCGCTGCTCTGCAAGCCCACCTGCGAAGAGACCCGGAGGTGGGCCGAACTGAGTCGTATGTGGATACCGTTAAACGGATGCGCAGAACCTTTTTTGCAGATGATCCTGGCGAAGAGATTGTCCCTGCCACACGGGAAGAAGCTGCACAATTTTTGTTTCTCTATTCTGTTTCAGGCAATCCAGACGATTTTAAAAAACTGGTGGATATTTCCTTTCAAAATGCGGTGATCACAGCCTTTCTCAAAACAGACAAAACGGCAGTGGCAGCGAAACTCATTGAAGAAATCGGACGCTTCCAAAACGCCGATTTTCCGCCCGGTGTCACCCTGCGCGTTGCGGGCAGTGTCCCGGTCACGCTTGCTCTGAATGAAGTCATCATTGAAGGCAAACTCTTAAACATCGCCCAGATGATGGTCATTTGTTTTTTGCTTTCATCCCTCATTTTCCGTTCCTGGATCGCGGGTCTTTTTGTCTTAATCCCCCTCGTTACCGCCGTGGCCTGGAACTTCGGTTTTCTGGGTTTAAGCGGTATTCCGCTCGGGGTCTCAACCGCTGCCGCTTCGGCAATGGCTGTCGGCATGGGGGCCGACTATGCGATCTACATGCTCTATCGCTTCCGGGACGAACTCTCCATCAACCGTCACCTTGACCGGGTTGTGAAAATCACCCTGGAAACCTCCGGCAGGGCGATTCTCATCATCGCCACCGCTTTTGCAGCCGGCACCTTTTTAATTGCCTTTTCGGGCTACTACCTCCACATTGAAGGCATCTTAATGCCCATTGCCATGTTCACCAGTGCATTTTCCGCAGTCTTCCTGCTGCCTGCCCTGGTACTCAGTCTACGACCGAACTTCATGTTTCGTGTTCGCCCGAGTGAATGGATTGAACTGCACACACGCGGCAAAGGCCAGAAATACAACATTGAGGGCGATGTGCTTCGCCCACCGGACAAAAAGAGTGACGCCCCCTGAAAACACTCATTAACGAAATTGTCCTCCTTCTTTTCAAGTGCCAACAATCAGGCCTGGACGATCAATCAAAAAAAATGCATCCCCTTGCTATTGCGACGACAGCAATTTTTATTCTTTTGTCGCCCTTTTTTGATTCGCATCTTTTTGCCGCAGAAGTTGTTCGTCAGATCACGGTAACGACAGCCAGTCGAACCGAAGAACCGGTTGCTGAAAGTACCGCTTCGCTTGAGGTACTGACCCAGGCAGAAATCGCAGTACAAAATCCCGTCATTGCCTCAGAAGTACTGCGTGATCTCAGCGGTGTTAAATTGCTTGAAACAGGCACTGTAGGCTCAGGAAGCGCTTTGATGCTTCGAGGTGCAGCACAGGAACAGACCCTGATCCTTCTGGATGGCATTCGTCTCAATGATCCTTTTCGCGGTGGTTTTGATTTTGGCAGTTTCACCCTGGATGGTATTGCTCAGATCGAGGTGGTGCGAGGGGGCAAGTCCGCGCTTTATGGTGCAGATGCCATTGGCGGTGTTGTACATCTCAAGACAGCAGAGGGGCGAGGCCCCTTAAAAATCTCTTATACTCAGGAAGCCGGATCGGAATGGACTTTTATTGAACGGCTTGCTGTGTCGGGAGGAAAACCACGACAGAATATCAACCTCAGCCTCTCACGCATTGATAGCGATGGACAATTTTCGCGTGATCGTTTTGCTGCGACAAATTTTACCGGAAGGCTCGTACTGCCGATCCGATCCTCCGGTCGCCTGGATCTCATCACACGTTTTCAAAATGACAACAAAGACCTTCCCATCGACATCATCCCAACCTCACTCACCGCGGTGAAGGCTATTCTGGATACCAATCGGACGATTGAAAATCGATTTCGCTTCTACTCTGTTCAGTATACGGAACAAGTGAGTCCATTGATCAGACTGGTGTGGAAAACGGCATTGATTGATACTGAGCTTGATTTGAATAACCCAAGAGAGACCCCAGCGTCCCGCGACAACTTGGAACAGACCACTACCCGGATCATCATCGTGGATCTACAGCAGGATCTTCAGATTACCCCAGCCAATACTTTTTCTTTTGGTCTTGAGCAGGAATGGGATGAGGTCGATAGCTTACTTGAAATAACCGGCATTCCAATCATTCCAATCAATCAATCACGGAGGAATACCGGTTACTACTTACAAAATTTATTCAAATGGGAACAGCGCTTTGTTTTTCAGGCCGGCTTGAGGCTTGACGATAATTCGACTTACGAAACAGTCACAACCCCAAAACTTTCCACCGTCTATCATTTTGAGGCATCTGAAACACAAATTCGCGGCAGTTGGGGAAAGGGCTTCCGTGCGCCAGCCATTCAGGAACTTTTTTTTCCGGTCTTTGGAGATCCAAACCTCAAACCTGAAAAAAGTGAGGATTGGGAAATTGGCATCAGACAAAAACTAGGGGCCACCCTTGATTTGGATATCGCATTTTTTCGGATCGACTATGCCGACCTAATTCAAAAAACACCAACTGGCATACTGAATGTCAACCGAGCCAGAACAGAAGGCATAGAACTAGCGCTTAAGGCCCATCCTCTAAAATATTTAATCATCAAAAGTAATTTCAGTTTACTAAAGGCAAGGAATACTACCACTGGAGCATTATTGTCTTTCCGCCCAAAAAGACAAGCCAATATCAATCTTTTGTTCATGCCGACGGTGACAACAAGCATCAACATTGACCTCAACTATGTTTCCAGCCAGCCCCTTGAAAATGAATTCACGCTACTAGATGGCACAGTGCTCCGGGGAAGCAATCCCGGATATACGCGTGTTGACCTTTCAAGCAGCTACACACTTTTTGGCGGTTTTCTAGATCTTCGAGATGCACGATTTTATTTCAAAGTGCGAAATATATTCGACACCGATTATCAAGATACTCCCGGTTTTCCCGCCCCTGGCAGTGGTTTTTTCGGCGGTATGACTGCGAGCTATTAAATACGGGTTTCTCTCAAGACAATGACTTGTCTTCTATGAGACAGGCTTTAGATCTACCGATCTAAAGCCTTAAAAAAAAAACATTTTTTCATATTTTATTTCCGCATTTTTCCTTTTAGTTGGCCCATTATTCGTAAAAAATCCGGCTTTGGCCTAAGCGTAAATTTCATAAATACTTAATAAATCGTTTGTTCTTATTGAGAAGATAGTCAGTTTTTTTGGACTAAAACATGAGACTTTAAAGAACTTAATTATCAATTCACTGCTCAGAATATCCCCGTTTCATAAAAAGACTTCCACACAATTTTAAGGCAAAACCACCCTAGACCTTTCACGGATTTTCCCGGAAATCGGCACGAGCATTGCGTTGAGCTGTGTGTAGATTTTTGAATGCAGCCTTGACTTTTTATGGAGGGATAGAGATGCCAAAACCATCAAAGTTCAACGTAGTCATGCCTGATTTCCCCACAGAACACGAAAGCTTAATCTTCAATACCTTCAGCGATTCACGGATTGTGATCAATGACGAAGTGAAACAATTGATCGACAACATTGAAACACAAAAAACTTTTTCGGAAGAAGAACAGCAGAATGTCAATCTCTTGAATGAACT
This sequence comes from uncultured Nitrospirota bacterium, assembly GCA_964604255.1. GTDB lineage: Bacteria > Nitrospirota > Nitrospiria > SBBL01 > JAADHI01 > JAJDBU01. The sequence goes on along the minus strand of CAZRYI010000011.1, from coordinate 56 downwards.
CGGTTTTGTTGTCGATGCAGCAGTGGATGAAGACAGAGCACTGGAATACTGGTTTC
>CAZRYI010000010.1:5237-18485 GCA_964604255.1 uncultured Nitrospirota bacterium | reverse complement strand
CCGCTAAGGCTGCATCCAGTTTTTCAAATACGGGTTCGCCCAAACCCGCAGGAACACCTTTTGCGACCACCTCGACCATGGCCCCGATTGAATCACGTTCGGACTGAACTTGTCGGATGAGGGCTTCCATATCGGAAACGGCATCTGGATCGGGGCAAAAGAGCTTATTTTTTGAGATCTCTTCTTTGATGACTTGCTTGATTTTGACCGACCCGATCTGGCTGACATAGCCCACAATTTCAATGCCTTCTCGTGCGAGAATTTTTCGGGCGATTGCGCCAGCTGCAACGCGGGAAAGGGTTTCACGGGCCGAAGACCGACCGCCACCGCGATAGTCTCGTCTGCCATATTTTTTGAAGTAAGTATAGTCGGCGTGTCCCGGTCGGAAGCGATCTTTAATGGCCGAGTAATCTTTTGACCGAAAATCTTCGTTAAAAACAGCAAAGGCAATTGGGGTGCCTGTGCTGAAGCCTTCAAAGACGCCGGAGAGAATCTGGACGGTATCCGGTTCTTTTCGCTGGGTTTGAAGACGATTCTGTCCGGGTTTTCTGCGATCTAAATCGACTTGCATATCGGCTTCAGAAAGCGCCAATCCTGCCGGACAGCCATCAACAATGCCGCCTAAGGCAATGCCGTGACTTTCTCCAAAAGTGCTCACTCGAAAGACCTGACCGAATGTATTGCCTGCCACTGCGTTCCTGTTGGATGAATGTGGGGGAAATTGACTAAAAAGGCTGTTTTTTTTAAGTCTGAGGGATTATTTTAGATGCATTCTGTACAAAGGCGCTTTCCATTGTTTGCAGTCAGAAGTGCGACATCGACTTGCTCATGACAGCTTTCGCAGGCTTCGGCGGCGTATTTTCCGGATTTGGGAGGGGCGGGGAGTTTGATCCGGGTGATCGAAAACAGTTCCGATTCGGGGGCTGCCAAGACGGTTTCGATGGTTTCTTCCGTTTTTTTCAGAAGTGCTGCTTTCTGTGCATCGCTGGCATCCGCTGCTTTTGCTGCTTTTCTGAGTGTGCGCAATTCTGTGTGATCAAAAGTTTCCCAGTAAGTGCAATAAGCCCGGACGGCATTGCCTGTTTTTGTGTTTTGGAGGATGTAGACCGGTTTTCCGATATGATCTAAATAAATGTTTCGTTTGCCAAAAGTGCAGCCGGTGATTTCCTGAATGGCGTCTACTGCGCAGGTTTCATTTCCGACATGGGCAACGACTTCTTTCATATTTTTTAATTCATCACCCATCTCACGAACCAAGGCTTTTCCGGCCCGATAGCCAATGGCGATATCGAGACAGAGGTGCTGGTGAAAATCGACCACATTTTTAAATTCTGCGTCCATGTTTCCTCCCGATGATTATGCAAATGATTAAGAATATTGGGCCGATCATAGCACATCATTCTCGGTGAATGAAATCGTGAGCAGAAGCTTTGCTAAGCTCTATATTTAGGGTGATTTTCATTCAAAAGGAGGACAGCTCTTTGCCTTGACAAGCGAGGGGGATTCTCATAAAATCCGCCGCACGTTCGCAGGACTGTCGCCCCCAAATTTCATGCTGCCAAGTGACTTAGATATGCGACTGATGAGACAGGCACTTGCCGAAGCAGCATCCGCTCTATCGCTGGGTGAAGTACCTGTCGGTGCCGTGCTGGTTTGTGATGAAGTAACGGTCAGCGCACACAACTTAAAGGAAGAGCGCCTAGATGCGACCGCTCATGCTGAAATGCTGGTCTTGAGTGAGGCTTCAAAAAAGCTGGGTCGTTGGCGCTTGGGTGGCACACTTTATGTGACACTGGAACCCTGTGCAATGTGCGCAGGTGCGCTGGTACAAGCCAGGGTGGATCGTCTGGTTTTCGGGGCTTATGATGCCAGAGGGGGCGCTTGCGGTTCCATTGTGGACATTGTACGTGAGCCTCGCTTGAATCATCGCATGGAGGTACTGGGTGGTGTCCTTGCGGAAGATTCTTCAAGATTATTAGAAAAGCTTTTTGGTGCTTTACGGAGACGATGATGTCATATTTTTTTCAAGGAGAGATGGCCGAGCTCGGTTGAAGGCGCCTGACTCGAAATCAGGTGTGGGGGTAACTCCACCGGGGGTTCGAATCCCCCTTTCTCCGCCGGTGGCATTGTCGAGCGCCTGCGTTTCTGTCTGGCATAAGTATTAGAAGAAAACAAGGAGAGGTGTCCGAGCGGTTGAAGGAGCACGATTGGAAATCGTGTAGACGGTTTGTAGCTGTCTCGGGGGTTCAAATCCCCCTCTCTCCGCCACTAACACTAAGTGTGATTTGTGGAGGAATCAGGCCCTGTGCAATAGGATCTTATGAACCCCGTCAGGTCTGGAAGGAAGCAGCGGTAAGTAGGCGCTCTTGTGTGCCGCAGGTCTCCTGGTTTCTCCACAAATCACATTTGATTTCAAAATGATATTGATCCAAATGCCTGTGTCGTTTTCCCCATCCCGAATCAAACTCAGCTAAAAACAGGGTAAAAAAATGGACTACCAAGTTTCTGCCCGGAAATGGCGACCTCAAACCTTTGAAGAGGTCATTGGTCAGGAGCATGTGACGACCTCCCTCAGCAATGCCATCCGCCTGGATAAAATTGCGCAGGCCTATCTTTTTTCCGGTATTCGCGGGGTCGGAAAAACCTCTCTTGCCAGAATTCTTGCGAAGGGGATCAACTGCGAAAAACTTGGAACAAAGGTGCCCTGTAACGCCTGTGAGCAATGCAAGGAAATTACGGAAGGTCGCTCTGTTGATGTGATTGAAGTAGATGGGGCTTCCAATACCGGTGTGGACGATGTGCGGGAACTTCGGGAAAATGTAAAATATCTGCCACTCCGTGCGCGCTACAAGATCTATATTATTGATGAAGTCCACATGCTTTCAAATGCCGCTTTTAATGCCTTGCTCAAGACATTAGAAGAACCGCCGCCTCATTTGGTTTTTATCCTGGCGACGACAGAATCCCACAAAATTCCGGCGACCATTTTGTCCCGTTGCCAGCACTTTACCTTTCGTCGGATGACCCTGGCCGAAATCGTTGCTCAATTGCGATGTGTTGCACAAGACCGCCACTGCGCTTTTAGTGAAAAAGGTTTGCATCTGATTGGCAGGCTTGCCGAAGGCAGTATGCGGGATGCCTTGAGTGTGTTGGATCAGGCGATCTCTTTCGGGGGAGAGCGGGTTTCGGATGAAGATCTTTTTACCCTAATGGGCCGAATGCATGCTTCGACTTTTCAGGCTCTTATTCACGCCATTCATAAAAAAGACGCGGTCGCTTTATTGACCCTGGCAAAAGAGGTCAGTGAGCAGGGCTGTGATCTGACGCAATTTCTTTCTGATTGTTTGGAGCATCTGCGGCATTTAATTGTCACTCAAAACCTGTCTGAAGTAGGGGATTGGCTGGACTTACCTGCTGAGGAGATTGAGGAAATTCGTCTTGAATCAAGCCTTTTTTCTCCCGAAGCCTTGCAACGGCTCTTTTCAATTTTTGCCCAGTTGCAGAGAGAAATGCGTCATGCGCCACAACCCTTCCTGCTTTTTGAAGTGACGCTGATGAAAGCGATTTTGCTGGCCGATTTACAGCCGATTGAAACCGTCATTGAACGCTTGGAAGTTTTATCGTCTGGCAGCTCGGCGCTTCAAAAGGTGGATCAGCTGCCCAAAGCGATACAAAAAAATCCTGATGTCCTTGAGAAAAAGAAACCGAAATTTTCTTCGCCACGCCCCTCTCTCTCCTCCTCCTCTTTGTCTCCGCCTGAAAAAACAACCCAAAATAGACCTCCCAAGAGTGATCTTCTAAACAGTGAAAAAACGCAGGTTGAGACAAAAGGTGGTAATGAACAGGAAAGGTGGCAAAAACTACTGGGATTAATGAAGCAGGAGCGCCCGAATATCGGTTCTTATCTTGAGCAGGGTACGCTAATCACTTTTTCGGATCAGGAGATTCACATTGGTTTTTCGGGGGACAGCACTTTTTTAATGCCTTTGATTCAAAAGGAATCAAGCCAAGAGTGGATAAATGCTTTTCTGAAAAAGTACTTTCAAAGAGATCTTAGCTTATTGTTGGTTGATCGTACGACGACAACAAAAAAGCCGGAACAGCAAAAATCTAACAAACGCACTTCGCATCAAGAAGCACCTGTTTTTAAAAGGAGTCAGGCGGTATCATCTCAATCCACTCATCCTTTTGTTCAAGAAGTTCTGGATGTGATGGGTGGGCAGGTTATTGAAACAAAGTAGAGGGGGAAAAGCATGGCAGGTAAAAAAATGTTTGGTGGCATGATGAAGCAGGCGCAAGAACTTCAGGCTAAAATGGCTAAACTTCAGGAAGAAGCTGCAGAAAAGACGACTGAAGCTTCATCGGGTGGTGGGATGGTGACGGTTGTTGTCAACGGTCGGCAGCAGGTTTTGTCCATTCAGATCGATCCTGAAGTGGTCAAATCAGAGGATGTTGATATGTTGCAGGATCTGGTTTTGGCGGCAGTGAATGAAGGTTTAAGAAAGAGCCAGGAAGCCATGGCCGACGAAATGAAGGGCCTGACCGGCGGTTTGAATATTCCAGGTCTTTTCTAAACCTATGAACAAGGTAACAAGGAAAAAAGGGGCTTTCGCCCATTTGATTACGCAATTGATGAAGTTGCCCGGTATCGGTCGAAAATCGGCCCAGCGTTTGGCCTTTTATATTCTGAAAATGTCTGCTGAAGACGCCAGCGCAATTGGGCAGGCGATCATCGATATCAAAGAAAAACTTTCTTTTTGCGAGCTTTGCAATAATCTGACGGAAGAGCCGGTTTGTTTAATTTGCACAGACCCAAAACGAGAAACAACAAAAGTTTTGGTGGTTGAAGAGGCGAGTACCCTTTATGCCATTGATCGAACAGGGGAGTATCGGGGGCTTTATCATGTGCTTTTAGGTGCACTTGCGCCTTTATCTGGTTCAGAAATTAATGAAGAAGCGGTTAAAAAACTGATGACCCGATTGGAAAAGGGAGAGATTTCGGAAGTTATCATCGCGACGAACCCGACCATTGACGGAGAAGCCACCTCCATCTACCTAACACGACTGATACAACCGCTGGGCATTACGGTCAGCCGAATTGCTTTTGGTATCCCTGTCGGGATTGATTTGGAATATGCGGATGAAGTCACCCTGGTTAAATCTTTGCAGGGAAGAAGAGTCATTGAGCAAGTATAAGGTATGATTGTGTCAGCAGGTGAAAGTCCCTCTATGCCCCCGTTTTTGCTTCCTTTTTTCTTGACAAGCTGAAATACTTTGAATAGAATCACTTGGTTTTGGCCTGTATAGGCGCGTAGCTCAGGGGGAGAGCGCTTGCTTGACACGCAAGAGGTCGGCGGTTCGAAACCGCCCGTGCCTACCAAATGTCGTTTGGGGTTTTTTTTGGATGAGCTTGTTTTGCAATCCTTGTTTGACACTTTTTTGATGAAGCATTATATTATTAAGATCTTCCATAAAGTCTTTTTAGGTCTATCTTGAAGCAAGAAATCACTCTCCGCGTAAACGGTCAAGGCGAAAAAAAGGTTCCCTCCGGGATATCCTTTCTTGAAATTCTCAAGCGATTTGGCAATTCAAAAGAAACAGTCGGTATTGCTGTAGATGGTGTCCCAAAAAACCTTTCCGAGGTTTTGGAAGAGGATGCCGAGCTGACACTGCTGGCCTTCGACACCCCAGAAGGAAAAGAAATTTACCGCCACACTTCGGCGCATGTGATGGCTCAGGCCGTCAAGGAACTTTTTCCAACTGTAAAGGTCACCATTGGTCCCGCAATTGCCGACGGTTTTTATTATGACTTTGATTTTGAACGTCCTTTTACTCCCGTTGATCTACAAAAAATAGAAACAAGAGTGAAACAGATTGTAAAACGCAACCTGCCGATTACGCGTATGACCCTTTCGAAAGAGGAAGCCATTACTTTATTTGAGAAGCGAGGGGAACCTTACAAAGTCGAGCTGATTGAGTCCTTTGAGGATGTTGAAATCTCGGCTTATGAACAGGGTGATTTTATTGATCTGTGCAAGGGGCCTCATCTTGCGTCTACAGGAAAAATCAAGGCGATTAAAATTCTTTCCGGTGCCGGTGCTTATTGGCGCGGGGACGAAAAAAACAAGATGCTCCAGCGGATTTATGGTACGTCTTTTTCTAAGCGGGAAGATCTTGATGCTCACCTCAAAAATCTGGAAGAAATCAAAAAACGAGATCATCGCAGGCTTGGAAAAGAACTGGATCTTTTTTCTATTTCGGATCAAATCGGTTCCGGTCTGGTGCTTTGGCATCCAAAAGGGGCCATGGTCAGAAAGACCATTGAGGATTTCTGGCGTGAAGCCCATCTAAAAGACGATTACGACCTCGTTTTTACCCCGCATATTGCAAAGCTGGATCTCTGGAAGCAGAGTGGGCATTTAGACTTCTACGAAGAAAACATGTACAGCTCGATGGATGTGGACGGTATTCCTTATGAAGTGAAGCCGATGAACTGTCCCTTTCATATCCAAATTTATAAATCCAAATTAAGAAGTTATCGAGAGCTACCCTTTCGCTGGGCCGAGCTTGGCACGGTCTATCGTTATGAACGCTCCGGAGCGTTGCATGGCCTCATGCGTGTCCGAGGTTTTACTCAGGACGATGCCCATCTTTTTTGTCGTCCTGATCAGATTGAATCTGAAATATTAAAAGTACTCGATTTTACAACCTACGTCATGGGTGCTTTTGGTTTTAAAGACTATGAGATTTATTTGTCTACACGTCCTGAAAAGTATGTCGGAGCACTTGATCGTTGGGATCAGGCGACTTCTGCTCTGGAATCCGCCCTGAAACAGAAGGGATTACCTTACCAAGTGGATCCGGGTGAGGGTGTTTTTTACGGCCCGAAGATCGACATGAAAATCAAAGATGCTTTGGGGCGATCCTGGCAATGTACCACCATTCAAGTTGATTTCAATTTACCCGAGCGCTTTGCAATGAGCTATCGCGGTGACGATGGACAGGCGCACCAGCCTATTATGATTCACCGTGCTTTACTGGGGTCGATAGAACGATTTTTTGGTATCTTGATTGAACACTACGGAGGGGCTTTTCCGCTGTGGTTGGCACCGGTACAGGCAATGGTCATTCCGATTACCGACAAACAAAAAGACTATGCTGATTCTCTTAATCGGCAGCTTAAAGCTGTGGGTGTTCGCAGTGAACTTGATCACCGAAGTGAAAAGATGGGGCTGAAAATCAGGGAAGCCCAATTGCAGAAAATTCCTTATATGCTGATTGTGGGTGAGCGAGAGGCGACGGATCGAACCGTCGCAATCCGAAATCGGGCCGGGAAGAGTAGTGTTGTTCCTCTGGAGGTCTGTCTGAAGCAGATTAAAGAGGAAATGATTACACGACAAACGGTTTAAGGGTTGAATTATACTTAATTTAAGGGGCAAACCCTTTATGGAGGATAATGGCACTACGCGATAAACGAAGAGCACCGTCTGCACCGAGAACAAGGATAAATCGTGATATTCGTGCAAGGGAAGTCCGGGTGATTGGACCAGAGAGTGAGCAGCTGGGTATAATGTCCGCCGTTGACGCCATTGCAAGGGCCGTTGAACATGGACTCGACTTGGTTGAGGTCGCCCCAACGGCGGCACCGCCTGTTTGTCGAATCATGGACTACGGGAAGTTTAAGTATGACCAAAGTCGAAAAGAACGAGCACTCAAGGCCCACCAAAAAGGGGGGCATCTTAAAGAGGTGAAACTCCGGCCTTATACGGGTGAACATGATCTCGAATTTAAGATTAATCATGCGAAAGAATTTTTAGAAGAGAGAAACAAAGTCAAGATTACCCTCATGTTTCGGGGCCGGGAAATGGCCCGCAAGCAGAAAGGCTGGGAAATAATGACTCAGATCCAACAACGCTTGGAGGAGGTGGGCCAGCCTGAATACCCTCCGAAAATGGAAGGTCGGAATATGATTATGATTTTGGCGCCAAAATCGGCTAAAGGAGCATAAATGAAGTCAAAGATTAAGACACATCGGGGAGCAGCAAAGCGTTTTAAGAAAACCGGCAGTGGTAAGTTGAAACGAAATAAGGCCGGAAAAAGACATTTGTTAACACACAAGTCAGCAAAACAAAAACGAAACATGAGCGGTTCTGTGATTCTCTGCAAAGGGGATGCACGTGGCATCCAGGCTGCGTTGCCAAACAATCGCTAATCAGTAGTAAGGAGATAAAGTATGCCAAGAGCAAAAGGAGGCCCAAAAACCCGTCATCGCCGTAAAGGACGTTTAAAAATGGCAAAGGGGTATTTTGGGGCGAAAAGTAAACTTTTTAGAACCGCAACAGAAGCCGTTGATAAATCGCTTCTCTATGCCTATAGGGATCGAAGAAATAAAAAACGGGCTTTTAGACGGCTTTGGATCGCCCGAATCAATGCCGCGATTAGAAGCCATGGCATGACTTACAGCCGGTTTATGGAAGCACTGAGCAAGGCAGGTATTCTCCTTAATCGGAAGATACTCGCTGAGATGGCGGCACATGATCCCGAGGGTTTTTCTCAGATTGTTCAATCGGTTATGCCCGCAAAAGAAATGGCATCCTAAAAAAGGAGTGATTTTTGATCAAGGTATATGACAACCAGATAGAAAAGGCATTAAAAGCCCTGAAAAGGCAGCTTGCAAAAGAAGGGCTTTTAAAGGAATTAAAACGGAGAAGCTTTTATGAAAAGCCCTCTGTTAAGAGCAAAAGAAAACAGAAGGAAGCCAGAAAAAAACGCCTGAAAGCGCAACGGTATCTCTCTTCCCCCCGTTAATCTTTTACCAGCGAAGTGCGTCGCTTGCTAATTTAAATGCAAACTACTCTTGAGTTGTTTTGTTCTGTCTCACTATTTGCCTGAGTGATGGGCCATGGGTCGTACAAAGCCGCGTATTCGCTAGGGAGAGCATGAAAAATGGATGTGAAGCGTGCAGCATATTTTGTCATGGATTCTGAAGATAAACCGGGCCAGTTGGCGCGATTTTCAAAGAGAATGTCTGAGGATGAAATTAATCTCGCCGGGGTCTGGAGTTTTGGTACCGGGCGGGGGAATGCCGAAATAATTGCAATTCCGCATGATGCGCATCGTTTTAGAAAAACGGCAAGAGACGCCGGATGGCGTTTTGAGGAAGGTAGCTGCTTCCAGCTGGTAGGAGAAGATCGACCAGGAGCGCTTGCTGATACCCTTGACTTGATTGCAAAAGAGGGCATCAACCTCCATGCAGTTGATGCAATGGGTTTTGACAGTGGCTATTCTGCGTATGTTTGGTGTGATGAAGGTGATGTGGAGCAACTTCGCCTCCTCTTGAAGGGATGGTGACTTGCGCTTGCAAGACCCAAAAAAGATAGTATAATTCGGATTGACAAAGATTTTTTGGGTATGATATAAACCCTCGTTTGCCAGTTGCCTCCTTCATCTTTTTATCGGGTGACGATCAATTTCTAAAGAAAATGAGGAAAAGAGTTGGCAGCTCTTTAGACGCTACGGCAACCTCGCAATTGAGGGGGTCGTTGCCGTGTCCATCGGGGCCTTTGGCGGACATGCATTGGATAACTGGCTCGGAACGAAACCCTGGTTGTTCTTGCTGGGTTTTATTTTAGGGGCTGCTGCAGGCTTTCTGAATGTTGTTCGTTTGGTAAGCTCAGAAGAAATTAACAAAAGGAAAAAAACATCTTGATTCAATCTTTGATTTTTGGCACCCTCCTGGGAATTTCATATTCAGTCTGTGTAAAAAAATGGACGCTTAAGAGCGCGTCAGGTCAAAAATCTGTTTCTCGTGGTGGTTCAATACTCCATGTTTTCTTAAGGCTTACGTCAATTGCAGTACTCTTTTATGTTGTATCAAAAATTTCTTTTCTAGATGTATCCATGGTGTTGCTTTCTTTTATCACCGTGATCACACTGTTTCTTTTTAATTTAGCGCGAAAAGCATACCAGCCGACAGTTAAAGCCGGTGGCATGCAGTCTCAAGGGAGGTAAGAATGGCAGAAGGCGGCGGCGAGGCAGCGATAGATCCTCTCCATCATTTTGAACTTCATCCCATCGTGGAGATCCAGCTTGGCGGAATCGACATGTCGATTACCCAACCGGTTCTCTGGATGATGATTGCAACTGTGGTGGTATTTTCCTTGATGACCTTTGTTGCAATGACCTTGAAGAAATATCCAAAAGGCCTGCAAAACCTTGTTGAGGTCGTCGTTGATTTTCTTCGACAGGGTTTGGTTATTAACATCATAGGAAAAGAAGGGGCTGGATGGTTTCCCTTTGTGGGGACCCTCTTCCTGTTTGTATTAGCCTGTAACCTGCTGGGCTTGATTCCAGGATCATTTACAGCCACCTCTAATATTAATGTGACTGCAGCCTTGGCAATACTGGTTTTTTTCCTTGTTCAGGGAGCGGGCATCAGAAAATATGGCCTTGGCGGTTACATTAAGGCCTTCGTTCCAAGTGGCGTTCCAACCTGGATTCTGCCGATTATGTTACCCATTGAGTTTATCAGCCTTTTTGCAAAGCCTTTTTCGCTGGCAGTCAGACTTTTCGCAAATATGATGGCAGGCCATATGGTGATTTTGGTCTTTTTATCCATGATTATTCTCTTTAAGAGCGTCATTATCACGCCCTTGCCTGTGCTTGGCGTGATCGTTATGTATGCCTTTGAGATTTTTGTCGCATTGATTCAGGCCTATATTTTTGCAGTGTTAACGGCATCTTATCTGTCCGATGCCTTGCACATGGAACATTAAAAACAAATATCGATTTAACAGATCCTGGAACCTGAAAGGTGGGATTCAGGCAGACTTAACGCATATCATGAAATGGGAGGAATAGAATGGAACTACTTGGTGCGGCAGTTGGAATTGGATTAGCGGCTTTAGGAACCGGTATTGGCATGGGTATCCTGGTCGGAAAAACAGTTGAGGCGATGGCACGTCAGCCGGAGATGGCAGGCGATTTAAAAACAACCATGTTGATCGGTGTTGCTTTTGTTGAAGCCTTGGCCCTTTATGCCTTGGTGGTCAGCTTCTTGTTGATCTTTAAATAAGAACGGAGAACAAACATGTTTGAAGCAGAACCGGGACTCATTATTTGGACATGGCTGTGCTTTGGCGCATTGCTCGGTCTTCTGGCCAAGTTCGCCTACAAACCCATTGTGGCAATTTTAGAACAGCGGGCAAATGCAATTCGGGAGGAATTGGAAGCATCTGAAAAAACACGCAAAGATGCAGAAGATCTTCTTAGCCAGTATCAGGCGAAACTAGACGAAGGGCGTGCTGATGTTCAGAAAATGATTGAAGAAGGCCGCTCTGTGGGTGAAAAGCTCAAAAGGGAAATTGTCGAAAAAGCGGATGCCGAATCAAAAGCCCTCGTGAAAAAAGCCCAGGAAGAAATTGAACGGGAAAAAAAGAAGGCTCTGATGGCGCTTCAAGAGCAAGTTGCCGAGCTTTCAGTCCAGGTTGCGACCAAGATGATTTCAGAAACCTTGCAGCCGAGTGATCATGAAAAATTGATTGCTGGCGCACTTGCTCAGGTTAAAGAGGATTATGCCAAAAACTGACCTTACCACTGCCCAGATTGCTCAGGGATACAGTCAGGCACTTCTATCTATTGCGAAAAGTGAAGGTCTCCTTGATCGCGTGGAAGAAGAACTGACTGCCTTAAGGGATGCTTTTTCTTCGGACAGCCGTCTTGGAGCATTTCTCGACAATCAAAAAGTGACGACCGAGGGCAAAAGAGACGCGATTAGCGAGTTATTAGGAAAACAGGTCTCTGAAATTACGAGGACTCAAATTTCACTTGCAATCGAACAGGGGCGAGGCTCTCTACTTCCTGACATTATTGACGCCTATTTTGCGCTCACCGCTGAATCCCGTAAAAAAATCACCGCAAAAATCATCACTGCTGTGCCGCTTTCGGATGCTGCTTTACAAAATATTGAGTCAACGCTTTCGGAGCTTGTCGGGGTACCCGTTTTTCTTAAAACTGCGGTTGATCCCGAAATTCTGGGAGGGATCACGGTTCACCTTGCGGGTCGTATTATTGACGGCAGCTTGAAGAGCCGACTTGATCACTTGCGTGAAGGCTTATCGAGAAAGATATTGACTGAGAAAGGGGACGTCTCTTGAAAATCGAGCAGGATGACATTACCAGCGTACTACAGAAATATATAAAAGATTACAAATCCTCTGTCAGCATTGAAGAGTCTGGCTCTGTTATCAGTGTCGGCGATGGTATCGCACGGATTTCTGGTTTAGAAAATGCGATGGCCGGAGAGTTAGTCGCTTTTCCCAACGACGTTGTCGGCATGTTGCTGAACCTTGAGAAAAATGATGTGGGTGCCATTCTTTTTGGTGAAACCCAACTGATCAAAGAAGGTGATGTCGTCAAACGAACCGGAAAAATTGCCCAAATCCCGGTTGGCGAAGCCATGAAGGGTCGGGTGGTGAATGCTCTGGGTCGTCCGATTGATGGAAAAGGCCCCATTGTCACGGACAAATCTCGGATTTTAGAAGGCGGTGCGCCCAGTGTTGTTGAGCGTCAATCGGTTTTCGAGCCGGTTCAAACCGGGCTGAAATCAATTGATGCCATGATTCCCATTGGTCGTGGACAGCGAGAATTGATTATTGGTGACCGTCAGGTCGGAAAAACCGCTATCGCCATTGATACCATCATCAATCAAAAAGACAGTGGTATTTATTGCATCTATGTCGCCATCGGTCAAAAATCCTCCAATGTCGCTGCAGTGGTGAATGTGCTTGAAGAGCACGGCGCAATGGAATACACCACGGTCGTCTCTGCCACAGCAAATGAACCTGCCTCCATGCAATACATCGCCCCCTATGCCGGTACGACCTTGGGCGAAGAGTTCATGTACAACGGTCAACATGCGCTCGTGATTTATGATGATCTCTCAAAACATGCAAATGCTTATCGACAACTTTCACTGCTTTTACGACGGCCTCCGGGACGAGAAGCCTTTCCAGGGGATGTTTTCTTTTTGCATTCCCGTCTACTTGAACGTTCAGCGAAACTCAGCGAAGAGAAGGGCAGTGGTTCTATGACAGCGCTTCCGATTATTGAGACACAAGCGGGAGATGTCTCGGCCTACATTCCGACAAACGTTATTTCAATTACTGATGGGCAAATCTACCTCGAACCGGATCTTTTTTATTCGGGTGTGCGGCCCGCCATTAACGTCGGTCTTTCCGTTTCCCGAGT
>CAZRYI010000010.1:2345-5137 GCA_964604255.1 uncultured Nitrospirota bacterium | reverse complement strand
GATGATCTTGTTTCAGCGCAGGTTCAGGAATTTGAAGGTGCCTACCTGAAGATGATGGCTGATCAACACCCTGAAGTGGCTCAGGAAATTACAGAAAAGAAGAAACTAAATCCTGAACTGAACAAAAAAATGGACGATGCGATTACCGAATTTAAGAAAGTCTGGCAGCCTGTGGGAGCTGTTTAAAAGAAATGGCTGAAACCCTTCGAGAGCTTAAAGGTCGGATTCGCTCCGCAAAAAAAACGCAACAGATCACCAGAACGATGCAGATGGTTGCTGCGTCGCGTCTCAAAAAATCTGAGATCATTTTCCGTCAGTCCAAGCCTTACAATGAAAAGATGGAAATCATTCTCTCTCACCTGATGGAATCTTCACAGGGTGTTTCTCATCCCTTTTTTGAAGCAAGAACGGTGAAAACGATTGGTTTGGTACTTGTAACGTCTGATCGTGGTCTTTGCGGGGGTTACAACGCGGCTGTGATTGCCAGAGCTGAAGCCTTCTTGAGGGAGCCACGAACGCAGGAAGTCCAGCTGATTCTCATTGGGAAAAAAGGCTACGATTATTTCAAAAAGCGCGAATTCCCCATTCTGATGAAATTTTTGGATCTTGGCGGACGCCCTGACTATCCAAAAATCTCTGCGATCACAGACGACTTGATCAAAGCCTATCTCTCCGGGGTACTGGATGAAGTCAATGTGATCTCTACCAGTTTTGTTTCTGCGCTTTCAAACAAGCCGGTCTTCAAAAAATTCCTCAATCTGCAACGAAAATCCGAGGGCCTGAAGTCTGACTTCATCCTAGAACCGGATGCCGAAACGATTATCGACAAATTTTTAAGCCGTCAAATCACATCAAGACTGTATTCCGCTCTTTTAGAATCATTTACCGCAGAGAATTCTTCTCGGATGGTGGCAATGAAAAGTGCGACCGACAGCGCAAAAGAAATGATTGATCGATTGAGCTTAAAAGGAAACAAAGCCCGTCAGGCAGCGATCACCAACGAAATTTTAGAGATCGTGTCTGCAGGCATGGCAATTAAAAAAAGGTAGTATTAAGCTCTTTCTAAATAATTTATAAAACGAATTAAGGAGTTATTGCATGGCAACGGGAAAAATTCTACAGATCATTGGACCGACAGTGGATATACAATTTCCATCCGATCAGCTTCCCAAGATTTTGAATGCGGTCAAAATAAAGAGAGAAAAAGCCGATGATGACTTAATCGTCGAAACCGCTCAGCACCTCGGTGGAGATGTGGTGCGATGTATTTCCATGCGCTCAACCGATGGTCTTGTTCGCGGTATGGAAGCGACCGACCTTGGCGAACCCATCACCGTGCCGGTTGGAGAACAAACACTCGGTCGTATTTTTAATGTGACTGGAGAAACGATTGACGGCAAGGGAGAACTTTCAAATCCAGAACTCAAGTGGCCGATTCATCGGTCAAGTCCCTCATTTGAAGATCAGGTGCCCGTATCATCTGTCCTTGAAACAGGCATAAAAGTGGTTGACCTGCTTGCCCCTTATGCAAAAGGGGGAAAAGTGGGACTCTTTGGCGGTGCCGGTGTTGGAAAAACCGTTATTATCATGGAACTGATTCGAAATATTGGAGCAGAACATGGTGGGCACTCTGTTTTTGCAGGGGTGGGAGAGCGAACACGAGAAGGCAACGATCTCTATGCGGAAATGAGCGAATCAGGCGTGCTGGACAAAACAGTGCTTGCTTTTGGGCAGATGAATGAGCCGCCAGGGGCTCGTCTAAGAATTGGACTGACTGCTTTGACCATGGCGGAATATTTTCGCGATGAAAAAGGTGAAGACGTGCTGCTCTTCATTGACAACATTTTTCGCTTTGTGCAGGCGGGTTCAGAAGTGTCGGCCCTGCTGGGCAGAATGCCCTCAGCCGTTGGATATCAGCCAAGTCTTGCCACTGAAATGGGCGAATTGCAGGAACGCATCACCTCAACAAAAAAAGGCTCCATCACCTCCGTTCAGGCCATTTATGTCCCTGCTGATGACATTACCGATCCTGCTCCAGCGACGACCTTTACACATTTGGATGCCACAACCGTGCTTTCACGTCAGATTGCCGAGCTGGGGATTTATCCTGCTGTTGATCCCCTGGATTCCACCTCTCGTCTGCTTGATCCTCGTGTGATCGGGGACGAACACTACGCAATCGCGAGGGCTGTACAAAACATTCTCCAGAAATATAAAGATCTACAAGATATCATTGCGATTTTGGGAATGGATGAACTCTCAGAAGAAGACAAACTGACTGTGCAGCGGGCCAGAAAGATTCAGCGTTTTCTGTCTCAGCCTTTTTTTGTTGCAGAGATATTTACCGGAACACCCGGTAAATATGTTCGCCTGGCCGATTCAATCAAAGGTTTTCAAATGATTGTTGATGGTGAACTTGATGATCTGCCGGAGCAAGCCTTCTACATGGTGGGAACGATAGAAGAAGCTCAGGAAAAAGCTGAAAAATTGAAAGATATTAAATAGTGAGTTTGATCGAAATAAAATGAGTGAAAATACATTCCATCTTACCCTAGTGACACCGGAAAAAATATTTTTTGATGGGCCGATGCGTTCTCTTGTCGCGCCCGGCGGGGGCGGCAGTTTTGGTGTATTAGCCAACCATGCCCCCTTGATCTCTACTCTGTTGCCGGGTCGGCTGGTCTTAACGCCACCGGAAGGCAAAAAACAAATCCTCACAATTGGTTCCGGTTTTCTGGATGTCTTGAACAATAAAGTCACCCTCGTCACTGAAAGCATTAAACAAGAAGACA
>CAZRYI010000010.1:0-2245 GCA_964604255.1 uncultured Nitrospirota bacterium | reverse complement strand
GATGCCCCATACACTAAAAAAGGACTGTTTTTTAGGAGTTTAAAGTGACGCTTCCGTGGAATGAGATCGATTTTGCCCTGCTCGACATGGATGGCACTTTGCTTGATCGTTATTTTGATGACTATTTCTGGGAAGAACATGTCCCCAAAAAATATGCCAGCAAGAATGATATTTCCTACGAAAAATCGAGAAAAAAATTGCTCGCCATGTATAAACGGGAAGAAAAGACCCTGAATTGGACCGATCTGTATTATTGGTCAAATCGTCTGGAACTCGATATCGTTGCAATGAAAGAAGAGATTAAAGGACAGGTTCGCATTCATCCCGGTGTGATTGCCTTTCTTCATTTTTTAAGAGATGCCGAAAAAGAGGTGATCTTGGTCACGAATGCCCATCCAAAAACAGTTCAGATCAAGATGGAACAAACCCTTTTATTGCCCTATTTTCACACCATTCTTTGTTCAAGCGACATTGGTTTACCCAAAGAAGAAATCGGTTTTTGGCGGGAGGCAGAAAAGGTATTACAGTTTGATAAAGACCGATCTGTCTTTGTCGATGACAATGAAAACGTCTTGCTCGCTGCGCACACCTTTGGTATCAAATATGTTCTGCACAAAAACGGCGGGAATAGTCACTTCTCAGATGAATCTTCTGACATATTTGAGCCCGTCCGCCACTTCAGCGATTTAATCCCAAAATAATTTCCAGGCGGCACGACGTACTGTGTGCCGTGCCCCTGGCTCCTACTTCATCCCGGAAATCTTAACTTTTCCGATCTGATTTTATCTATTCATCTTGATTTTCTCAGGCTTCTTTTTTAGAAGCGCTTCTGCGCCTTGCCAGATGGGAGACCCTCCGATACACTTTAAACCGAACTCTCTAAAGGGATGTGATGACTATGGCTGTCGAAGCAGTACGGATTCTCCTGATTGAGCAATGTGACAATGATCGCATTGCTTTTGAGCAGACTTTGCAGGAGAGCCAGTTGTATATCTTGATTACAACTCTGGAAGATACAGATGCAGCATTTGAAATATTGCAAACGGGAGAATCCCTCTTTGATCTCGCTGTCGTCTCTGATGGCCTGGATGGGCATTCCGGCCTGGCCTTTTGTAAAAAATTACGCGATCAAAATATCGAATTACCGGTGATTTTTATGGCCGGTATTGAGAATGAATCACTTGCCATTGAGGCATTGCACTGTGGTGTTGATGACTATCTTGTTAAAGATGCGTCCTGGTTTTTTTTCAAACGCCTACCCTACGTTGTTGAACGGCTTTTTCGGGGGCAGCGTGAAAAACAGCGGCGCATAAAGGCGGAAGCAGCACTTCGTAAAAGCGAAGAAAACCTCTACAAAGCACAGGAAATTGCCCATATCGGAAGTTGGAGTTGGCATATTCGCTCAAACGAACACAAGTCTTCTGTACAGGCCTGTAAACTCTTTGGCTATGAAGAGAAAGAAATTTCAACCTCATTTGAAGATTTTTTAGCTTACGTACACCCTGATGACAGAGCCTCGGTTGCAAAAGCAAGACAATCGGCTGTACAGGAGTCTGCCGATGACAATAAACCCTATGACATTGAGTATCGCATCAAACGACAGGATCAGGTCGAGCGCATTATCCACTCAAAAGGAGAGGTTTTAAGAGATGAAAGTGGTACTGCACTCAGTATGGTCGGCACAGTACAGGATATTACGGAGTGGAAAGAGGCGGAAGAAAAATTAAAACTGTTTTCAAAAGTTTTTGAAAACACCATAGAAGGGGTCATGATTACCGATCCCGGTGCCATCATTACTTCGGTAAACCCTGCCTTCACAGAAATCACCGGATACAGCGCTGAAGAAGCCATCGGGAAAAAACCAAACATCCTGCGATCCGGCAAACAAAATCCTGACTTTTATAAAAAAATGTGGGAGATGCTCCTCAAAACGGGCAGATGGCGAGGTGAAATCTGGAATCGGCGAAAAAGTGGCGAGATTTATCCTGAACGTTTGACCATTGCGGCCATTAAAGATGACGATGGAAAAACCACGCAGTATGCCTCTGTTTTTTACGATATCACCGCCATTAAACAGACTGAAATGGAAATTGAATACAAGGCTTACCATGATGCCTTGACCGGACTGCCGAATCGTCAGCTTTTTTTCGATCGTTTGAATCAGACCCTCAAAAGGGCGAAACGGCACCGCAGTATCGTCGCTCTGCTTTATATTGATCTCGATAATTTTAAAACCGTCAACGAT
>CAZRYI010000009.1:0-18734 GCA_964604255.1 uncultured Nitrospirota bacterium | reverse complement strand
GATAAGCGAGACGGTTTAATTTTCCAAAAAGTGCAACGCGACTGATTTCCGGCATAAGAGAACTCCTAATTATTCAGAGGTTTTACTAATAAATCTCTTGCATCTTTTTCGAGCGATTTTGTATTTAACCAGGTGGTCCAACCTAATTGTCTTGTCTTGTTAAGTTTGAGTTGCGGCACTTTTTCTTTTTTGAGGATCAGCCTGACGTCCCAATCTAGTTCGTCGCCAACATAGCTTCGAACCAAAGTGCTCAGCCGACGCATGCTTTGTTTGCCGGGAAAAAGTCGTTCATAGTCCTCAAAATTCATGGGGCCCATCACAATTCTAAATTTTTGCTGGCGGGTCCAGACACTGGCGCCGAGTGTAATTGTTTGTCCAAGCGCGCAGTTTTCAAGAGACTCTCCAAGGCGGCATTGATATTGATCGGGTAAGTCGATCCATTGTCCGATGAAGGATTCAATTTGAACAGGCATTTTAAAAAAATCCGCAAGGATGGCTTTCAGACCTTCTGCATGTCCGGTTTGACAGGCATATTGTCCGGCATAATGAAGCATGGTGAGATCGGACATTTCACTGCGGTTTCGCAGAGAAGGCATTCCCATCCCGAACAAGGATGAGACAAAATCAGAAAACCGATCAGACTCCGGGCGGTCGAAACTGTTTGTCGGCTCGGCATTCGCTCTGGCGCGATAGAAGAGGGACAACATGCGATGGTGAAATAAGTCGGCAAATCGAACAAAGGTGGGATCATCTTCATTCCGCATGCGATCCCTGGCATATTCACTCAAATGAACTGGTAAGGGACCATTGGGGCCAAAGAGACCGAAAAAAAAGACAGACAAACGCGGCGGCTGCCCCTCTTTGCCCAAATCAAATGAGGAAAGGGCTGCAGGTGAAAATGCAAGGGAAGGATCCTGCGCAAGACGGACAGGATCATCAGAGGCATGAAGCCCTTCCCCCAACCTCGGTTTATCTGGATGGATCGCTTCGAATCGCCGAATCACCTGAAAAAAATCAAAGTCGTAGGGCTTTTCCTGAAGGGCCTTTTTGAATGCGTTTGCGGGCTCTAGAGCATGTGACGCCAGCCGGACCGTATCGGCCATCGGATCACCTCCCCTCGATCAACAGTCTTCACAACGGTCTCTGTGAAAGAATTGATCGAAACATATTTTGCGAAAAATTGTTCCAAAACTGCGCCAAGCAGAAAAAATCCCGTCCCTTCAAATGCAGCTTCATTAAAAAGGATCTCTACTTCCAGACCCCGGCCGAAAGTAATCGGCCCCGAAAGGGTACTTCTTCGGATAATGGGCTTCGATTTCACAGACTTGAGACCTTCAATCTGTTTTGCAATTGCGGCTTCAGACTGATCGCCATAGAGCGTCAAAAGTTCACGCAGCGCAGCGGCACCTTGTTTTTCGTCACTGTCCATAAGTGAGAGATAGTTGAGAGACAAATGACTCACCAATTTCCAGGCGGTGCCACCAACGGCCTGAGAGGCTCGGGGTTTTGTCGGGCCGGCCAGGCATTTAACCGTTTCGACCGGGGCACCCGACTCCAAGGTAAAATCACTCTTCCCTTTGCCGATGGGCATGTGTAAGGGCAGATCTCTGTTGGTGCAGGTCAGCTGGAGCGCAAGTTGCTTTAGATCTGTTGAGTAAGGGGCTTCTTTTGAATCAACAAGGGAGACAAAGACTTCACTGGATGTGTAGCTTGAGCGAGGCCCGTCCCGTCTTTCTTTTGAGGAGAGGGCTTTAGGCTCCCGATGGATGGCGTAGTAGGCTGCATCTTCCCGATGATTTGTAAAATCATTGCAGGTATAAAATGGCGAGAACACCTGTTTTTGCTCACGACTTGTGCCATGAGCAACGAGGCTGTTCAAGCCGTAGACCTCAAAGTCGAGTGGTCGGGTTCTATCTGGAACAACATGATATTTACTATAGCGATCTGAAAGATGAATGCGATCCGCTCGCTTCGGGAAGAGGTTGATGGCCGGAGTACAAAACAGTGCAAACTGAGAGGAAACAACTGATCGCTCCAGTGCGGGGTCGCTTCGATCCAGCAGAACAACGATTTCAATCTCCTGATCCTTGCAACGACGGAAGGCCGGATTCAGGCCGAAGAGATCAATAAACATATAACGTTCGGGGAAGGCAAAATATTCTTGAAGCAGACGATAGCCCTGAAATGATCTTGGCCCATAGGGAAGCAGTGCCTCGTTATCTTCAAATCCGACCCGAGCGATATTGGGCTGTTTGATTACTTCTTGCCATGCTATTGGACGCTGAGCAGAACGGACAACCATGCCGACGGCATTACCGATGACCTGCTCGTAAATACGCATCGAAGTTTCGTCACTGCCACGCAGATAAAGGGTGAGGTGATCCAGTGCAAGTTGATCAAAAGAAAGTCCGGCACTTGTCTTAAGCCGGAAACGAATGCCTGCTTTGGCGGGTTTTTGATGGGGAAGATGGGTCATCGGCAGTGTGCCTGCATCAGTCATATAATGCGCGTCGCTGATCGTCAGGGGCCAAAGTGTCACATCATGAGCCGTCCGATATTCACATGCCGTCTGTTCTCCTTTCCCAATAATACTGCGAAGCACCGTTTCGCGAGGAACAACAAAACCTTCGGCAAGAGACCCTTCATTGAGATCGGGGTTCAATTGCACCACAGCCATCGACGGGGTGGGCGCAAGGTAATGGGGACAGAGCATTTCGAGCAGGTTCTGGGTGAACTTCGGAAATTCTGAATCGATTCTGAGCTGAACGCGAGCCGCCAAAAAGCTGAATCCTTCCAGCAGTCTTTCGACATAAGGATCGGCACATTCAAAACCGTCGAGACCCAGGCGACTTGCAATCTTAGGAAATTCATCGGCAAATTCACCGCCCATTTCCCGAATAAACTGGAGTTCCCGATTGTAATATTGGAGTAAATTCGGATCCATTGGATTAAAGTCGGTTTCCGGTTGACAGTTTCCGGTTGACGGTTAAGACCGAAAAGAAAAAACTGCGAACCATGAACTGGAAACCCTCAACGATGTTTTTATGCTTCAATGACTTGAACAATGCCGGACTCCAGATCGATTTCGGTTTTGAGGTAAAGCTGTAGCGGGAGCGGTTGAGACCACAAATCGCCTTCTATCTCCAAAGTCATCGCATTATGATTCATCTGCTGCTCTGTGACGACGACGCGAACCTTGAGTGTTTTTGGGAGAATTCGAGGTTCAAAGTCTCGAATCACCTTTGTTATATAGCGTTCAATCTCAATCGCATCAATATTCGAAGCAGCGATTCCCGAGAGATCCTGCATACCGTAATTCAAAACTGATTTGGCAACAAAGGGTGTATTTTCCAAATTGACGGTGCCATTTAGATTACAGGTATTTAACAACCAGGAGAGATCACGTAAAACCATTTCCCGCAGTTTCCGTATCGAAAAGACCCGTTTTTCGCGCGACTCCACACCTTTGTTAGGTTCATCGTCTCGTAACCTATCAAGCAAAGAAGGTTGTAGGCGTTCCTTTTGTGTCAGTTCAGCCATAAAAAACCAATTCACGGTTTCCGGTTGACGGTCGGCGGTTAAAAACAAAAACCCTTAACTGTTAACCATCAACTGTATTTAACTCAATTTTCCTGATATCCATGAGGGGATAATCACCCTGATCGCTTGTCAGAAGCCTTTGGCCTTCTCCAAGATAAAGATCAGTCCCTTTTTGGATCCAGGCCGTTTTACGACCCATGCGAACAGCGGTATCTTCACTCATTTCTGAGCCTGGATACCTTGTGGGAATCAAGCTGACAACCTCACCCCCGTTTACTAATGTGAAATAGGCGGGCATCCAGACTTGATCGCGTAAATCAACCGGAGCTGGAATCCGTATTGTTTTGAGTCGATGGAAGGGAAGCCAGTAGTACCGCCCATTGATAATCGCCTCAAGCACCGGACCTAAACGAACATCAGCATCGGCAATCCAGGAAAACGGCGTCTCGTCAATCCTGCCTGATACAGCAGGTGCTGCTTCAAAGGCTTTCGCCCTCACTTCCTCCGACGCTTCATAATTACCCTCGGCGCAGAGGCGGTGGGCTTCCAGCAGATCTGCAAACCACTGTTCCGGTTCACCAAACAAAAGCGGTGTCCGTTTACCGGCAAAAACCTCAGACCGTAATGATTCACAACGCAGGACTTCTCGATAAGTCTGCGCCATTGCCAAGGTGGAAGTATCTAAATCGGCAGCCACATTGAGCTGTGTTAATGCCCGCTCCCAATGACCCAGCAGGGACAACAATTGGAAAAGAAAGACGCGATATTTTGGATTTGAGGGGTCTTTACGAATTTCCCCTTCTAAGTGGGACAGGGATTCTTCAAGCTTCCCTTCAGACAGGCTTTGTTCCGCCAGCATGGATATCTCCGATCACTCTACTTTTGGAAAAGTAAAAGCCTCACGTGCATCATGCACGTGAGGCTATAAGAAGGGTCAGATTACAGCGCGATATTTCCAGCGATATCCCAGCCGTAAGTGAGCGCCCCACCATCGGGAGAACCGTCCTGCGCTTGCGGTTGGTATTCGAGGGCTACTTTTGCGAAGTTTAATGTCACATTTTCAGTGAGTCGATCTTCGCCGCCACTTCCACCCGTCGAGACGGAAGTAACGATCACATCGGTCATCGTGATGATGATATATTCGAGGGCTGTCGTCCCGGCCTTTCGTACCGTTAATTTGGCTTCAGCGAATTGGGATCCGTCACTACAGGCCTTCATCAGGGTCGCGGTTGATTTTTCAACATATTTGGTAATGGAAACATCTTGAATGTTGACTTTTCCGGCACCGCCTCCGCCACCATCGTGCATTGTGCCGGATTGAGACATGCCCCAACTCCAGGCCAACAAATCAATTTCACCGCCATGTTCTGAATCCTGAGATTCCCCTTCAATATCTCCGATTTTTATAAACTGGTCAACAGCCATTTCACACTCTCCTTTTTTTTATTTTGAAGCGAGTCCAATCACCCGCTCAACCTGTTTTGTACTTCTTAAAAAAATCACTTAAGCCATTTTTCTTTCCGCTTCGACCGTGCTCCAGCAATAAAGCAATAAGCATACCAGATTAATATAGTCCATAGTTCATTGAAAAATTAAAAATTACGGACTATTTATTCCGGCATCTGGAATATGCTCCTGATACCAGAAATCAACCTTTGGCCGAAGGCAGTTTAGAGACCAGCCGCAGTGACACGGTTAATCCCTCCAACTGATAATGCGGTCTCAGATAGAATCTGGAGGTATAGTAGCCTGGATTTCCCTCGACTTCTTCGACAACAACCTCTGCCGCCGCCAGTGGTTTTTTCGCCTTCGTGGTTTCGGAGGAATGCGCAGGATCACCATCAACATATTGGAGAATCCATTTAGTCAGCCATTTTTGCATTTCCTCACGTTCCTTAAAGGAACCAATTTTATCTCGCACAATACACTTCAGGTAGTGTGCAAATCGGCAACAGGCAAAAAGATAGGGCAGTCGGGCTGCAAGGTTCGCATTCGCGGTCGCATCCGGATCATCATATTCAGCCGGACTTTGAAGCGACTGAGCACCAATAAATGCGGCAAGGTCAGAGTTCTTTTTATGAATCAGCGGCATAAAACCATTCTTCGCAAGTTCCGCTTCCCTCCGATCACTGATTGCGATTTCCGTCGGACACTTCATATCAACTCCGCCGTCATCCGTTGGAAAGGTATGGCAGGGCAGCCCCTCTACCGTTCCTCCCGATTCAACGCCTCTGATCCGGGAACACCATCCATACATTTTAAACGACTTATTGATGTTCACCGCCATCGCATAAGCGGAGTTTGCCCAGACATACTTCTTTGAATCTGAACCTTCTGTTTCCTCCTCGAAATCAAACTCCTCAACGGGGTCGGTCTTAGCACCATAGGGAATCCTTGCCAGAAAACGAGGCATGGCCAGCCCAAGGTATCGTGCATCGTCTGATTCCCGTAAAGAACGCCAAGGGGCATACTCCGGTGTTTGGAAAATCTTGGTCAGGTCTCTCGGATTACTTAATTCCTGCCACGAATCCATGCCCAACACTGTGGGTGCCGCCCCGGCAATAAAAGGGGTATGGGCCGCAGCAGAAACCTGAGACATTGCGCTTAAAAATTCCACATCGGGCGGTGTTTGATCAAAGTGATAATCACCCACAAGACAGCCATAAGGCTCTCCGCCGAATTGGCCGTATTCTTCTTCATACATCTTTTTGAAAATAGGACTTTGATCCCAGGCAACGCCTTTAAACTTTTTAAGGGTTTTATGCATTTCCTTCTTCGAGATATTCATGACACGAATCTTCAACATCTCATCTGTTTCGGTATTATTAACCAGGTAGTTTAAACCACGCCACGCACCTTCCAATTTTTGAAAATCTTCATGATGCATGATCTCATTGATCTGAGCGCTCAGTTTTTTATCGATTGCCGCAATAATCGACTCAATCGTCAGCACAACATCAGATGAAACAACCGAGGCATCTTCAAGAACGGCCGCAGCCAAAGTCTGAACAGCCTCTTCAACGGCTTCTTTCGCCCGATCTGTTTTCGGTTTGAATTCCTTTTGAAGAAGCGATGAAAACTCGCTCGCTTCTATGGTTGCTGCGGCAGCCCCTCCCTCTGTTTCTTTCTCTTCTTCAGCCATTTTTTTGCATCCTCCCTAAATAAGTGCGATTCACGATGCTTTGTTTCCAGTTTTTTTGTCGGGTTTAATCATTAACCGTCAACTGTGAACCGGTAACAATCGCTTCATTAAGATGTTTCTTCTTCCGGTTTCGGTGCGGCGCTAACCGATTGCATCAAGCTCGGGTCAGACATGATTTGAGAGATCAACTCCTCCGCCCCGGTTTTGCCATCCATGTAGGTTAATAGGTTGGAAAGTTGAGAACGGGCATCCAGTAATTTTTTGAGTGAACCGACCTTACGCGCAACTGCCGCAGGAGAAAAGTCATCCATGCTATCAAACGAGATATCGACACTTAAGTTTCCCTCCCCGGTCAGGGTATTCGGAACCTGGAAGGCAACCCTCGGTTTGACAGCTTTTAGACGGTCATCAAAGTTATCAACATCAATTTCAAGCATTTTTCGATCTGCAACGGGTGAAAGCGCTTCTTCCGGTTTTCCAGAAAGGTCTGAAAAAACACCCATCACAAATGGTAGTTGCACCTTCTTTTCGGCACCGTAGAGTTCGACATCATATTCAATCTGTACGCGAGGCGCTCGATTCCTCGCTATAAACTTCTGGCTACTCATTTTTCCCATTGATCTCTTCCTCCTTGAACGGATTTAAAATATCGTTTTATTTTTTCTTGACATCGGGCCCGCAGATGGTCTTTGCCTGCGCGATCCCAGTCGGAACCAGTTCCTGTAAAATTTCCATAAAATCTTTTGAAATCAACTGTTTTGCCCGGTTCAACAAAAAAGGTACGGGGCTTGAGGGCTCATGAATCTTGTAGTAGTCGATAATTTTATCCAAGGCCTTGAAAACATCTTCTCGCGAGTTAATCCGACCATTACCCATCTGTACTTCAACCTGAGTCGGTGGATGGTTTTCCGTGCCTGCTTGCACCTCGCCGCTCACTTGCTGATGACTCACAGTTTTCCCTCCTATCACACCCTTCCTGCTTAGCTGTGCTGAAAGAAACTTATCAAGCTCTTTAAGGAGATTCGTCAGGCCGCTAAAATCAGGGGTCTTTGACTGACCCACTTTTTCACCTAAATCGGCTTGAAGCACCGAGAGCTGCGTGATGCTGTCACGTACTGCTTCGCTTGTCGCCTGGATGCTATCAACCGGGGCATCGGTAAATGCAGCTTCAATCGTCGACATTTCCGGGACGGCTTGTGCCTTCTTCGGCGCAGGCATCCCACCGGAGGCAATGCTGACATCTCGCAGATTGAACTTTCCAAAAGCCCTTGATTGCACCAAGGCCGTTTCACGCAAGCTGCGAAGGATGGTTTCAGGATCCGAGAGTGACACCAGGATATTGATCCGCTCGGTTGGGTCATTGTTGTCATCGGGATCAAGCTGAGGATGGATTGTTTCCCAATGTTTGTCTAGCAATTGACCCAGCAAAGTCAATCCATCTCTGAAACCCGCGAAGCCTGCAGTTTCCAAGAGCGCCCGGACGAGGATTGTGGTAATGCGAAGATCTTTTGTGCGTGAGAAGAGATCAATTGCCTTTTTTGCAGCCTCCGACCAATTTGGAGGTTCTGCCGGAATGAGGGTGTCGCCCATCTCCCGCTGGGCTTTTCCCAGAATCGACCGTTCCAACTCACCAAAAGCAGCGTCATATTCCAGATTTTCACCTGAAGGGCTTTCAGCAGAAATTTGAGCAACGAGTTTGTCTATTTCAATCAAAACAGACCTCTGTAATCAGATAGAGAAGGGCACATCAGTCGTCAACCCACAACATTCTGAAGAGTGCAGATTTTAGTCGATAAGCAACTGATAAAACATACGATTTTGGGTTCTATCATATGGACAATATAATGTCAATTCCAGGTTTTTTTTGAATCATTTTACACTTTAGGCGAAGCAGAAAAAGCAGCCATTGAGACCTCTCCCTCATCAAGCAAGCGTTTTCTCTGCGCTTGAATGCTGCTTGCGGCTTTTTGTGAATCACGGACATCTTCGGAGACAAGATTAAACCAGGCATCATGCAACAACTCAGGTCTGAGCAAAGAGAGAAACTGTTTCTGTGTCGGGAAAGAAAAGAAGCTCAACAGCACAGGACATCCTGTACCAGTATTTCTATGCCAGAACAAAATGGGGTCGTCCTCTTTTTTTAGCGCACGAAAAACACGTTCAAACCAATAAGGAATATCAAAGCCTTCTGTTCCTTTTTTCAGGGAATCCTGAGAGAAAAGAGGAAACTTAAGTCCAAATTTTAATTGACGCGAAGGATAATTTTGCATCGGTTTCAGCAGGTCGTCTAAATTTTTATCCAGGAGATACTTTCGAGGATCACTGAAATCGCCAAATAGCGCCGTCCAAAATTGCCGAGTGGATTGCTCCTGTAATTGTTTTAAGTAGTCGATCTTGACTGTTTCTAGATCTTCTGGCGCAGGGATTGCCATCTGCTCCAGACCTTTTATCAGCCCTTGAAGGTTGGTATCTGCCCATCCTTCTTTTGCAAACCTTTGCGCTGTTTCTAAAAAAAGTCCAAAAGAAAGGGCCGCAAATGTCAATGGTGCCCCATAAGTTTTTTTATCGACTCTTAAAAAAACAACAAAGGGATAAGTCCTACCGGATCTATCCCTACTTGGCATAACAACACCGACTAAAAATGCCTTGCTTTTCGGGAGATGAAAGATAAATCGCCATGAAGCCGCATTCAAAAATGTCTCTTGCCAACTCGCGCCTAGTTTCGATTTTGCAAAATAGATCCCCTCTTGAAACCAACGGTCAAGTGCCCTAATTTCTTCTCCCGATGCCTGATAACGAATGAAATCGGAGTGGATCGGCAGTTTTCCAAAACAGCCTAAGCTGTAATAATGAGATGGATTAACCATTACTCGTGACGTCCTTCACACAATGAAATTCTGAAAAAAGACCTCGTTTCAAGGGATTTTTGTGGCTGCTTGCTCTCAGATCATAGTTGACCTCAACAAAGCTGCCATCAGGTTGTCTGAAACGCCAGCTAACTTTATAACGGTTTGGTTTGAGCTCCTCAAGCAGGCCCTTGTCGAGTAATTTGAAGAGTCCCCATTTGCCATCAAATTGTCGGGCCTGACCAATTTCACCGGTACGAATTTGAAGAGATGCCCCCGGAGGGCCTGTTTTTCCCGGCCAGGTAAACTCATACCACTCCTGCAATTCGTTACGGTATCGCAGTTTGTCCCCGTCCATCTGAAAAAGCGATTCACTCACGCCGCGCATGGTGTGTGGATAGAGTCCGAAAGAGAAGGAAGGGTTTTGATTCCCTTTTTGAAAAAGACTTTTTGAAAGAAGGCGTGCCCGAGTCAGGCCCTGTAAAAATTCCCTGGTCATGGGGAGAGAAACGCCCATCATCCCTTTTTTTGCACGGAAACCCGATCGATCTTCGACAACAAAGGTCTTGATCTGAGCTTCATAAAATTGCCAGAGCAGCCCGCTTTCCGGCTGAAACAACTCTGAAAAGTCACTGAGTGCAACATCGTCCCCGCCGACTTTAAAGGGATATCGCCCATCAATGTTTCGTCGACAACTTTGAAAAACATCCGCCTGCCACAATCGATTAAATACATGAGCAGCGTCATTCAGAATCCCTTGCGCGGACATTTTATAAGGCTCAAGAAAGAGCCGCTCCATCGCAGCACGCATTGTTGGATCAAGGGTTTGAAGGAGTTTTTTTGTATTTCGAGCCGCCTGAACCAGCTCATTTTCTCCCCTCAGCATAATCCCCTTCGCGGCATCTCCAGTACTCTGTCCACTCTCTGCAGAATCGATTAGATCTTTAAGGATGAGATCTACTTTTGCCAGTTCCCCGGAAAACTGATCAATCAAAGGAGGTGCTTCAGGATCGGCACCTCCTAAAACAAATCGATGGAGCGATTGAAACTTTTTTGAAACCAGGTTTGCGGGGCCCGATTGAGAAGGAGCAGGGGTCTCGCTGCCATCCGATCCAAGACCAAGCCCTGATTTAACTCTGTCAACAAAACCCTCAGAAGAGGAGGCAAGTAAGGGCGATTCCCCTTCTCCAAAGAGATAGGTATGTCGATCAACACCCACTAGTAATTTTTTTAGGGGTGAGTCTACCGCAGTCAATACTCCGATCTTATCTTTAATATCAAAAAGGTTTTCGCCCGGCCTGATCGCAATCGACTCCAAATACCGCTCCCAATAGCGAGCGTAATCATGCTGATAGCGTTTTTCGATCTCGGTTCTCAGATTATTTTGATTTTTATTACCCATGCCAAGGACCCAGCTGACTTCGCTCGAACCACTCAGAACAGAAGTCATGACATCGGGAAAGTGATCCCAACCCGCCTTGGTAAAAAAACCGGGAACCTTAAAATCACTGAAAAACAGGTTTTGCGGCAAACCCTCCAAAGCAGTTTTCAGTGAATAAGGCCGCAGGTCTTTACCTCCCTGTCGGATGATATCGGCATAAAGTCGCTCCGCAACTGAAACATTCAGAAGTCGCTGGCGAACCGATTGCACAAGGGATGCATTCAATCGAATTGGCAGCGCACCACCGGTTTTGGTTTCCTGAACATAGAAATCAACCTGTTCCAGCGCCAGCCCGTTCAGCGTTTCTGGTAGATTGCTGCCGCCCACTTTGAGGTACCGTCCTTTTTGAAGTGCCGTGTGAAACCAGCGTTTCAAAAAATCAGGATCTGTTTTCTCGGGATCGGCCAGCATCAGGTAGACTTTTAGCAGGTCGTAGTGATACGCGCTGCGGCTGCTATCTGAAGCCACCTGCGTTGAGACAAAAGAGTCCAGCTCTGCTTCAAGGCCCCTGACAACCGGAGATAAAAGGATGGCTGCGAAGCGATCAAAATACAGCTTTCTCAGAGGTGGAATCAGCACATCTCCCTGATAGAGTCCCAACCTGAGGTGAAGCGGTACCCCCTCTTTTTCATAGGATTGAAGCTGAGAAAGCCTCAGTTTCAGGGCGTTCAGCAAAGGGAGATTTTTATCCACTTTGTCCCGTTCTAGGGCATCAATTTGGGCGGCTTCCAAGGAAACCGAGCGGACAGAACGGATCAGATTTTTATTGCCTAAAAAAGAAAAGGCAAATCCGGTTAATGAGAAAACGGTCAATAAAGTCGCAGCAATTAAACTGGCCACGCGCAGACTTCCCCGCCGTCGGCTCATGGCATTTGAAGCCCCGGCTAAAAATTGATCGGGAAAAACAACCTCGGTAAAAAGGTCTTTAATAAAATAGCTTTTCGGTTCTGCCTGGAAATCAAGTCCTTCATTGACAACATCTGAGAGACCCGATGAACGACTAACCCCCCTGAGAATCTGATCAATCGGTGTGCCTTCCTGGGTACCACTCGTAAAATAAAATCCTCGAAAAAGGGGATTGTCTCTATAGGGATTTTCCTTAAAAAGAATCTCAACAAATCGAGACAGTTTTTCTTTTCCCGAGACAAACTGAAGCGGAAAAGTATAAACCTCCCGCACCTTTCTTGATCCCCTGGCCGAGGTCAGCCGCGCAAGTCTGCGTGAACCCAACATATCGCAGAGTTGCTGAAATTCGGCATCAAACAAATGATGTGAAGGAGAAGCGGATAAGGCTTTTTTTGAAAAAGTACATCCCCAAATCTGTTCCCGTTCTTTTTTACTTAAATCCTCAAAAAATTCGATAAAACCCTGAATTAAATCGCACTTGGTAAATACGAGGTAAACGGGAAAACTGACACCCAGACGTTCCGTTAACTCATCAATGCGCTCCCGCATATTGATGGCGTTTCGCTCGACTTCTTCTTCATCAGACTGAAAAATATCTGCAATGCTAATGGCGGCGATGACGCCGTTAATCGGTTTTTTCTTTCTGTTTTTTTTGAGCAGATCAAGAAAGCCGAACCATTCTTCTCTGTCTTCATCCTCAGAAACGTAACGTCCAGCGGTGTCGAGTAAAACAGCCTCACTCGTAAACCACCAGTCGCAGTTCCGTGTGCCACCAACACCTTGAATGCCCCTGCCGGAAGAACCGAGATAAGGAAAGTGAAGACCGGAATGCAGAAGCGCAGTGCTTTTGCCCGAGGCGGAGGGGCCGATAAACATATACCAGGGGAGGGCATAAAGGGCGGCAGTCCCCCGTTTTCCCTTCCCCAATTTGGAATGTTTGAGTGCGGAAATCGCCTTTTCAAGTTCTTCTTGCAATGCCTTAATTTCTTCTTTTCTATCCGGTCGTGCCGCAACAAACTGTGCTTCAGCCTGTTGTTGGAGGGAGCGTTCCAGGGAACGCCCTCCCCGCCCTTCACGCCCACTCGCGAGCAGGAGCAGAAAAACCCAAAGGAAAAGGATGCCGATTACGATGACAAGACGCAGGTCTCCGTCCTCACTGGAAAGGCCGATCAAATCTCCGCCAAACCAGACCAACAACAAAAGGCACAGCACTCCGATTGTTGTTGTGATTTGAGGGTGATGGATCAACCAGAGAAAAAATGCTTTTGGAAGAGCGAAGAGACGCTTCACTGTCCCACCTCCAATCGCGGTGTTTCTAAAAGCTGTGTCAGATTTTGTGCCACTTCAGTCGCATCATTACGGCTTAAAAATGAAAGTGTGACAAAGAAAAAGAACACAATCGTTACTGCAGCCACCAGAATCACCCAGGAAGGCAGACCGCTTTTGACCATCTCAATAAACTCCTCAGGACGTGCTCCGTTGGGTGCCAGCTTTCCGTTGCCTCCCCGACTTGCTTCAATTTCCCGGGAAAGCTCTGTCATGAGCGACTTCAATTTTGCCTCGCCATGCAACATATACTGCCCCTCAAAACCCAAAATCAGGCAGAGATAATAAACTTCCAGCACATCTTTCTGAGTCGCCGCTATTCGGCGCAGGGTTTCTAGACGATTGAAAAACTCCACCCCTGCCACATGTTCGTTAAAAAACTCAAATTGCAAGGGACGCGCTCGCCACTGATCTTTTTGAGGCCAGGGGGAACCCAGGATAATCTCATCCAGAAAAGCAGCCACCGCATATTTCGACTGAAGCATGTTTTCCTTTGAAATCCCGGCACTGTAACCCTTTCGATCCACTTGATCAAAGATGTCGATAATCCGTCTTCGCAATGAAGCGGGATCGCCGTAATCACGGGCATTTTTCAACTGAGTTGACAGGATAAAGAGCTCTGAGAAGATGTCAGCCAGTCGCCCCTTTCTCACTTGAGTATTTTGATTTTCTCTCAATGCTTACTCCTTTGCGGCAATCAGTTGAATGCCGAGTCCGGCTAAATCTGCGGGAACATAAAAAGCAATTGATCTGCTCCGTAAAACAGCCTCCCAAAAGCTCCCCTGGTCATCCAGGCGGAAATATTGATGCCCTTCCTTGATGGGAATGCTCGACGGCGGTCGGGGATTATGATAGAGCCGCACCCCCGGCATGGCCGCATTGATGATCAGCTCAAGATCTTCTGAAGCTCCCGCCTTGAAGCGAACAGGCACAATGTCACTTAACTCATTGTCAGGAAGATCCCCCGAGACCACCAAGTAAAACCGGCTCGTTTCAAAAAGACGGTCATCGGTCGTCCGCCCCAGCCAGATGTGAGGACGGATTTCTTCGAGTGGAATCGACACTGTTTCGGTTTCAGAAACCCCTTCAACAACGAAGCGAATCATTTTTTCAAGGCTGCTGAAGACAGGGGAAAGATCACTATGATGATAGGCAGGAATATCCCCGACTTTCACTTTTGGGGAGTAGCTTGCCAGCTCACCTGCCAGTTGAGACACGATCAAGTAGAGTCGTTCCGGGTCAATAGAGGTCTGGCGACAGATATGTGCTAATTGCGGAATAGTCGCATTCACCGTGCGCAGCAGGGAAAGTTTGACCGCGTCGGCCTTCGCAGATTCAGCCACATCACGGCAAATGCCCTCTAACATGCTGCTTTTGGCTTTCAGGATGTCCAATAGATTACGGGCAAGATTCACGAGATAAGGCGATGCAGCAATGGTCATGCAGGGAGGCACATAGGACTCCCTCAATACAAGACTTCCCCCCGGCGTTCGGATCACTTCCGCAATCTTCAAAGTCGTATAGTCTGACATTTGTTCACCGGAAAAAAAGAGCTTAAAGCTTTTTCCCGCGACGGAGACTTCCCGCCTGTTTTCTCCCGTCGTGTTATCCACAAAATCGGAAGTTTTCATTGCATAGCGCATCGCTCTGCCTTCAACACTCGACTCTTTTCCATCATCCATCGAAATATTAGCGCTTCCGCTCTTATCGGCGGCGATGCCGATGTAGACATCCAGATGATCCATCGTGACCTCAAAAGACTCCCCTACCACACGACTTTGAGGCGATAAATCCTCATCCGGCATATTGATAATGAGGCCATCCGGCATGATGCCACATAGACGAAGCAGGGAAAATGTCCCGTTTGAGAGACCGTCGGTATCAATTGTTAACTCGACACAGCCCCAACCGAAGGGGGAAGTCAGGCGAAAACGTTCTGACAACAGCCGATCATAGTAGCGATCCCATTGCTGAAAATGATGGGGTGTCAGAAACATCCCCTCACTCCATACAACCTTTTGATAAAGAGACATATAAACCCTTTCTAAAACATCGGGGCATGTTTGCCCAACTTTGTGTTTGCTCGGATCAGACGAGATAGCACAGGGCGAACACGCAGCTCGCCCCTACTTTTCATCTATAAATTTAATTTCTCGTTTTCCAACTGTGATTTTAAAAGGAATCCGCCCCCAGCCCTTCATCGGAACAATCTGGCGCCATTGATCGCCGTCGGGACGCCGAAAAAGGGCCATGACGGCGACAAATTCGGAACCATCTACACGATCAACATTGAGCTGTACGGGTTTTTCTGGGTGGAGTGTCAGCTCTCTGAAATCAAGTAGATCTTCGTCGAGCACTTCCCGGTCTCGCTTCCAGAGTGATTGAAAATCGGCTTGCTCAAAACGGTCGCTGTTTGCGAGCTGATAAATTCGCACAACCACCGAAAGGGGAAGGTCTGTGGCATCTGAATTGAGGTGTGCCAGAGGCTCAAAAGTAAGATGCACCTGTTTCTTGATACAAGCGGGCAGTACCAGAAAAGCGACAATCAATAAAAAAAGAGCACTTGCTCTAAAGCGTCCGCTTTCTTTTCTGGACAGAAAGATATCCCTTGGCAATATATGGTCCCAATATGTTTTCAAATGTTTTAACCTCCTCTTCGCACAACTGCCGGTATTTTTCACGATACTGTTTCCAGGCATTTCGGCTCTTCATCGGCTCAAGGTTCTGCAATGCACCTGAGCCTTTCTGTCCGTCTATTTCGATCAAATCAGGATTCAGCTGATCCAGCAAACCTCTGAGACATTCCTTAAAACCTGCGATCAAGCCGAGATGATGCAGGGCCAGATCATTAAAACCTTCTTCCAAATCTGAAATGGCCTCGCCACCTCGCTTTTCGTTTCTCCAGTCGAGGATATATTTTCCGATTTCTTCACCCGATCCACACTCTTTGACAGGATTTAAGCGCCATGAAAGAACGCGAGTCGCATCAATATCAAACTCCTGTTCAAAATGTCGCCGTCCTTTCAATGCATTCGCCAGAGATGTCGTCATAACCGACAACACACGATTGAGCCGTTCCACAAATTTCGCCATTTCCTGAGGAGATTCTAGAAAATCAAGATGCTCGAAATAGCGTCCGGCAAGCTTCAAGAGACCATCGTAGGCAACTTGAGCGGTACCCGACCGTTCTTCCGGTTTTTCCCTGGCAGCAGTCATTTTGTCATTCTGAGAAGGAGCAGCTCCTTGGGCGTCCTGATGTGCTGGAGACTGGTAGGACGACTCGATTTTTTTGAGCAACCTTTCCCGCTCACCTTGACTTCGTCCGACAAGCTGCGTCATCAAAACCTTTTTAAGTGCAATCTTCCGATCTTCTGCGGAGCTTGTGAAATGCTCACAATAGCCACGGTTCATTGCCGCGGTCAGTGCTTCAAACTGCGGATCAAGGGCTTCACCGGGTGCCGGAGTCTCTTGATTCACGGGAACCAGGGGAAGGGAAACAGGCACCGCTTCCTGCTTTGAGGCAATATAGATCGGGACAAAATCGATCAAAAAACTGCCGACAGCAATTTGATCCCCATCGCTCAGACGGTATTTTTTCCCAGGGGAGAGTTTTTTTTTATTCAGTCGCGTGCCATTCTTGCTCGAAAGATCAACCAGCCAGTATTGCTCCTTGTTTTCCCTGATTTCGACATGCCGCCTTGAGACAAGCTGGCGCGCATCCAGTAGCGTCAGGTCACTTTTTTCATCTCGTCCAATCGTCATGACCGATAAATCATAACTTCGATCAGACGTTTTTTCTCCCGACAGAGCATGAGCAATCAGTTTATAAGGCATTTTTTGCCATCTCTTCATTCAGGGATGCCGCTGTCATCATCTCCTTGCAGACTGCGACGATTTCCCTGTCCCGTGCCTCCGATCCAAAAAGCGCCATTTTGCACTGTGTTTGTAGAGACGCAAGCGATTGAAGCACCCGAGCCATGAGTTGCTCAGGCTGCTCAATCTGAACATCTCCGTGATTTCGTGCAAAACTAAAACCTGGAATATTTGTAATCAGCTTAAAAGCAAAAATAAGGCTGTCCGCCCAGAGTTCATCAGAAATGGAAATACTTGTGTCAGCTGCGATACTGGAAGTGTGGAGGACAGATTGTTTTGAAAAAACCAGGCCATATTCGCTCAAACGGTCTTTAAACCTTTTTAAAAGGATCGGGTGGTCCTCGTGTCGTA
This sequence comes from uncultured Nitrospirota bacterium, assembly GCA_964604255.1. GTDB lineage: Bacteria > Nitrospirota > Nitrospiria > SBBL01 > JAADHI01 > JAJDBU01. Next base: position 1,309 of record CAZRYI010000009.1, on the reverse strand, counting down.
GTCCTTCAACCATCGGGGCTAAACCTTTGGCAAGATGAAGAACCGATTGCCGGACAATTTGAAAATCCTGTCTATCATTCACCAGGAGGAGCCTAAAAAGCATCATACCCAGGCTATATAAATCGCAGGGGGCATGAAAAGACTTAAAGATTTTCATTGTTGACTGAGAAAAAATCGAGCGTTGTGCGGCAAGAAGCATCTGCCAGATATCGGGTGTCACAGGCTCACTCAAACCCCGCAATAAGATCCCTTTTTCAAGGGGAGATTTCATCGAGGCCCATACCCTAAGTTTTGCGGTGTCTTCAGCTTCAAAGTGCAGTTCAACAAGAAACACATCATTTTCCGAAAATTCCGACGACAGTATTTCTTCCGACAAAAAATGGAGTTCGATAATCCCGCGCATCCCTTTGCCGGTTTCCTCTTCCATTTTTTCTTCACGAAGCGGATCAATGGCGCGGAGCAATGCAGTACCTTTCACCTCATCACCCAGTTTTTTTTCAAACATCACAGCAGCATCATAGCCACTTTCCGAATCATTCGGAGGATTAAAAATTCTGAGTGCCAGATCAGGCGGCATAGGAGACTCTAGTTCATATTTTGCGGCTTCTAAGCCCACATCAAGCAAAGACGTCGTGAAAAGCCAGCGAAGCGGCACGGAAGTAAAGTGCGTTGGCGGCATGTTGAAATGGAGATTATCAGGTCGGAGGTGTAAATGGGGTCTCTTATTTTTTTCGTGGAAGCGATGAAGCTCCCGACAAAGATCCGCAAAAAGATTCCACTTGAGCCAGAGTACTTCTAAGGAAAATCGGCTGTCCAGGACATCGGAAAAGAGAAATTGATCCGGTGATGAAAAACCATCACCAACAAGCGCTTCGACGTCGCCAGATTCATGTCGAAGCTGTATTAGATCAGCCCAATTTGCCCGGCCCAGCAAATCACAAACATCATCAAATATCATGGAAGAAGTCTCACGATCCAATGCCAGTTTTGCTCTTCCAGGTAGGACAGCCATCCATTGTAACCTCGGAGTCTAAATGAAGAGATTAATCGAAGACAATTGATTGAAACTTTTGGTATAAATCGGAAAATTATATATAGATTTTAGAGGTTTGTGTCAAGGAAACCCTAAGCTTCCTGTTTTGTATTACATGGATCAGATATTTTGAGGAATACGAGCTGATTCGCTAATAAGCGGGCCTGGCAGCTACGGTGGCGTAATGGACGTTTCGACCAAAGGTGCTGTGGCTAACCACGCCGTGCCATTGAGCACGAATAGCGTTCTCTGAGAAGGGTTGGCCATTCCAGATGC
>CAZRYI010000008.1:15279-18769 GCA_964604255.1 uncultured Nitrospirota bacterium | reverse complement strand
TACAAAATTAAAGAGAGACACTATACTCTCCCATGAACCACTAAACAATTTATATGCTTCTGTCGCAAAAAAAAGTAGTGGTATAGTCGATGTCGTCAACACTGCTCAAACCCTTTTTGTATCAGGGGTATTGGCATCCCACCATTTCCCCCAAAGAGCCATCGGATCCTTTTAGTCTCTTTGGGGAGACTAAACTATTTCGGTGAAACCTTGTTTTTTCGTTGTGCGGCTATTTCCAATAACAGTTCATCGGGGTTGAGAATTTGTTTTCGGGTGAGCAGGGTGATGAGGGCTTCTAGTGTTTCTTTCGGGTTGTCTTCGTCTAGTTCCTCTTCATCCGATTGACGTTTCTTTGTTGGTTTTTGATACCCGCCGTCTTCAATAAACAAGCGTTTTTCCTCCTCTGGTCTCATTTTAGCTGCTAGTTTCGCAATGATAATAATTGCAAACACGCCAAGAAAAAATATCGCTAATAGTCCCATTGTCTCAATTTGTCCTTCAGATAAAATCGTTCATTTACAGGTGTTCAAAATCACAGGGTCCATCAAATTCAATTTCAAGTGTTCTTTTACATTTTGACGGGCGACAAATATTTCGAGCCGTGCTGAACTGTTGATGATGAGGTTTATTTGTCCCGCTTCCCCTTCGGCATAGTTCTCTTTTAATTCAGTCAATGTCGTGCTGCCGATCACTACTTTAAAATGTTCTGGTAAATCCGACTCTTTGATGTTTGTGATGGCATTACCAAAATGATCGAAGTAGACAATTTTTCCGCTGAGTGTTGATCCATTTTTTTCCAGTTCAAGTCCTGGAATTTTCATGGCATCATCAATCTCATCACCTAAGTCCGCTGGCTTAATGCCTGAGGCCAGCGCCGCAGCAATTGGGGCAAAGTGGTCTCTTCCCGCAAAGGTGGGGCTTTTTTTGAATTTCAGAAGACCTTTTCCCGTAATATTGTAAACGCGACTTTCAGCATGATTCAGAAAATAACTCAAAAGACCATTGTCCGGGGCGACAAAAAACTGACTTGCACAACTGACAACAATCATCCTTCGCGCTGTTCCAACACCGGGATCCACTACGGCAAGATGAACTGTGCCAGAGGGGAAATAAGGACAGATTTCGTTGATGACAAAAGCGGCGCTGATAGTGTCGTGGCGGGGGATTTCATGACTAATGTCGATGAGCTGTGCGGAGGGAAGCCTTTGAAGGATGACGCCTTTGAGTGCCCCGACGAAATAATCACGCAGCCCAAAATCACTTGTCAGGGTAATAAGGGGATGTTGATGAGCAGCAGTCACTTTTCAAAACTGATTTTGAGTATTTCATATTCAAGGGTTCTGGCGGGTGCAATGACCTCTGTAAAGTCTCCAACTTCACGACCAATTAAGGCCCTTGCAACGGGAGAGTGGATAGAGATGGTGCCGTTTTTTAAATCTGCCTCGTCCCGGCCCACGATGGTATATTTTTTTTCTTCATCGGTATCGACATCTAAAAGTTTGACCGTTGTGCCAAAGACCACTTTATCGGTCGAAAGTTTCGAGGTATCAACGACCTCTGCATCAGCCAATTTTGAGCCGATTTCCCGAGTACGCCCTTCGATGAAACCCTGACGTTCTTTTGCCGCATGATATTCTGCATTTTCAGAAAGATCACCATGTGCTCGTGCCTCGGCAATATCTGCAATGTTTTGCGGACGTTCGATCTTTTTCAGTCGCTCAAGTTCTGCTGTCAGGAGCGCATGTCCATTGGGTGTCATCGGTGTACTCAAATCTTCCTCCAGGTTAAAAACAGTTAAGGGTTGCCAGTTTTTTTTAAAAAAATTGTCTGTCTTTTTTTATGTCAGGTAATAATCTTGTATGGCTTTCACTGAAAGTCGGTCTTTTAAAAGTGCTTCAATGCCTCGTGCCGCCGCCTTGCCCCCTGCGATGGTTGTGAAATACGGGATGCCGTCCTGAAGCACTTTGTGACGAATGGCTCCCGAATCGGCCTCTGATCTTTTATCACCCACAGTATTGATGACCAGATGCACGGCACGTTTTTCCAGGTGGTCGAGAATATTCGGGCCGCCTTCCTGAATTTTTTTAAGCGAGGTGACATTTAAACCCAATTTTTTCAGGTGACTTGCCGTTCCAAGGGTCGCCAACAACTTAAAACCGATCTTATCCAGTCGCTTTGCAATCGACCCGGCAGCATCCTTGTCACTGTCTTTAATGCTGATAAACACCGTCCCGGAAGTGGGCAGATGATTGTCGGCAGCCGTTTCTGCTTTGGCAAATGCACGACCAAAATCCCGATCAATGCCCATGACTTCTCCCGTCGATTTCATTTCAGGGCCCAAAATCGAATCGGTTCTAAAACGCTTAAAGGGGAAAACGGCTTCTTTCACTGCAACGTGATGAAGCGGCTTGGCAGCAACACCTTGTTTCGCCAGACTTTCTCCCATGATCACCTTCATGGCAATTTTCGCAAGCGGTAGGCCGATGGTTTTGCTGACAAAAGGCACGGTTCGGGAGCCTCTGGGATTCACCTCAATAATATAAACCTGACTGTCTTTGACGGCAAACTGAATATTCACCAGGCCAATGACTCCCAGCTCCTTGGCAAGCAAGGTGGTCTGCTCACGGACTATTTTGATCACGGCTTCATCAATCGAAAAGGGCGGGAGCGCACAAGCGGAATCCCCTGAATGCACACCCGCCTGCTCAATATGTTCCATCACCCCGGCCACAAAAACATCGCTGCCATCTGCGATGGCATCCACATCCAGTTCAATGGCATCTTCCAAATATTGATCCACTAAAATGGGATGATCCGGCGAGGCGGTGACGGCGTGTTTCATATATTTATGGAGACTGTCCCGGTCGTAAATGATCTCCATCGCCCGTCCGCCCAAAACATAGGAAGGCCGAACAAGCACGGGATAACCGATGTCGTTGGCCACTTTTTCAGCTTCTTCAACGGATCTTGCCATACCGTTTAAGGGTTGTCTTAATCCAAGTTTGTTCACCAGCATATCAAAGCGTTCACGATCTTCGGCGCGGTCAATGGCATCGGGAGAAGTACCCAAAATGGTAATGCCTTCTTTTTCCAGCGGGACGGAGAGCTTGAGCGGGGTTTGTCCGCCAAATTGCACGACAACACCCAGGGGTTTTTCTTTTTCAATAATGTGCAGCACATCTTCATGTGTTAAGGGTTCAAAATAGAGACGATCCGAAATGTCGTAATCCGTACTGACTGTTTCGGGATTGCAGTTGATCATGATGCTCTCATAACCTAAGTCTTTCAGGGCGAAGACGGCGTGGACGCAGCAATAATCAAATTCTACACCTTGCCCAATCCGATTTGGCCCGCTGCCGAGTATGATGACTTTTTTCCGATCAGAAGGTTCGGCTTCGCACTCCGTCTCGTAGGTGGAATAGAGATAAGGCGTATGTGCTTCAAACTCGGCCCCGCAGGTATCTACCCGTTTATAAACCGGGACGATGCC
>CAZRYI010000008.1:0-15179 GCA_964604255.1 uncultured Nitrospirota bacterium | reverse complement strand
CGATGATTGGGTTCGACGCCTTCTCGATTGACTTCTAGAGACCGTAGGGCTTTGAGGAAGGCTTCTCTGAAATTTCTGCCAATCGCCATGACTTCGCCAACGGACTTCATTTGAAGCGAAAGGGTGCGATCCACATTCGGAAATTTTTCAAAAGCAAAACGAGGAATTTTAACGACGACGTAGTCGATGGTCGGTTCAAAACAAGCAGGTGTGACAGAAGTAATGTCATTTTGAATTTCGTCCAGCGTCAGGCCAATCGCTAATTTGGCCGCGACTTTTGCAATCGGATAACCGGTAGCCTTTGAAGCAAGGGCCGAACTTCGCGAAACACGGGGATTCATTTCAATGACGCGCATCTCACCATTGGCGGGATTCAGCGCAAACTGGACGTTTGAACCACCGGTATCCACACCCACCCCGCGAATGATGCGAATGGCGGCATCCCGCATCTTTTGATATTCCTTGTCAGTCAAGGTCTGAATGGGCGCAACGGTAATCGAATCGCCTGTATGGACGCCCATCGGGTCGAGGTTTTCGATGGAGCAGATGATGACAACATTGTCATTTTTATCGCGCATGACTTCCAGTTCAAACTCTTTCCAACCAATTGCCGATTCCTCAATCAAAACCTCATGGGTCGGACTGCTGGCAAGACCGGCTAAAACAGCCTGCTCAAAGTCTTCGGCGTGATAGGCAATATTGCCCCCTAAACCACCGAGGGTAAAAGAAGGCCGAATGATCGATGGAAAACCCGTTTGTTTGACAATGGCAAGTGCATCATCCAGGCTTCCGGCGATGCGGCTTTGAATATATTCCAGGCCGGCCTCTTCAATGACTTTTTTGAAAGCATCTCTGTCTTCTGCACGTTTAATTGAATCGTAATTGGCCCCGATGAGTTCAACTTCATAGGCTTTGAGGATGCCTGCATCGTGTAATTCAATCGCCATATTCAAGGCAGTTTGACCGCCCATCGTCGGCAAAATGGCCTCGGGTCGTTCTTTTTTGATGATTTCTTCTATGGAATCAAGCGTAATGGGTTCGATGTAGGTGCGATCTGCGACATCAGGGTCCGTCATAATCGTCGCCGGATTACTATTCACCAGAACCACTTCATAACCTTCGTCCCGAAGTGCCTTACAAGCCTGTGTGCCTGAATAATCAAATTCACAGGCCTGACCAATAACAATGGGCCCGGCCCCGATAATCAGAATCTTTTTTAAATCGTCTCTTTTTGGCACCTTCGTTCCTTATAAAACACTTAAGCTAAATTTTTTTTTGCTTTTACTGACAATCGTAAACCAACAACTGATAACCGCTTTTCTAAGGACTCCAAAGATAAAGAAAATGAGGTGATCCACCCCGAAGTAATTGTTTCGGCTCAAGTCCCCAGGCCGCAAGTGGATCAAGCGCGCCTGTAAAACTGCGAGAATAGATGTTGTTTTTGTATTCGCCGGGGCGTTTATAAAGAATGACACTGGCTTCATCAATGCCAGCGGCCTTCCTTGCCAAAGCAATGGCTTCTTCAAGATAGCCAATGCCGTCAATCAGACCCGCTTCTTTCGATTGGGAGGCCGTGTAGACCCGCCCGTCGGCTAGGGCCTTGATTTGCTCAGCACTCAGGGCTGTTCGGTTTTTTGCAATCACGCTTAAAAAGCGGCCATACATATCATCGATGATGCCTTGCAAAATGTCGCGACCTTCAGAGGAAAGCGGTTTCATCGGAGAGCCTAAATCTTTGTTTTCACCAGATTTAAGCGATTCTGCACCGACACCGAATTTTTCCATCAAACCCTGAAAATTGACATGCAGCATGATGACTCCAATGCTCCCGATGACCGATGTGGGATGGGCCTGCACCTGATCTGCGGCCATCGCAATGTAATAGGCCCCGGATGCACCGAGATCGAGAATGGAGGCAATCACCGGCTTGCCTGTCAGTTCCTTAAAGCGCTGGACTTCGTGATAGATCAGATCAGAAGCCGTAATGGTACCGCCAGGACTGTTGATGCGTAAAACAACCGCCTTTATTTTGTCATCCTTTGCTGCGCGACCGAGCTCTTCTTTGACACGAGAAACCATATCCGGCATTTTGACCATTGTGCCGGTTGCTTCTTCCGAGATAAAACCAGAAATATCCAACAAAAGCACCTTGTCATCTCCCTCGCCACTCACAACCTTTTCTTGAAAAGGTTCCAATTTAGGAAAGAGGGAGAGGTTGTAGACACAGCCACTTAACATGACGGCAATGATGGGAATCACAAAATAGTGTTTTATTGTCTTACGCATAGTTTATGCTCACCATATTAAAACAGCTTATTTATTCCAAATGCTCTGAAACCCTTACCGATCATAGAGAATCTCAATCATGAACATCATGACCCTTTTGAAAATGAATTGATAAAGTCCTTAAAGAAGAAGCTCGCGTCGTGCGGGCCGGGGGAGGCTTCCGGGTGATATTGAACGGAGGAAACCGGCAAGGTCTTGTGACGCATCCCTTCGACGGTTTGATCGTTCAGGTTAATGTGGCTTATTTCTATTTCGTTTTTAAGATTTGAAAAATCAACTGCAAAACCGTGGTTCTGCGCTGTAATTTGAACGCGTCTCGTCGCCATATCCATCACCGGTTGATTGCCGCCATGATGGCCGAACTTCATTTTGGAACATTTTGCCCCCAAAGCAAGGCTTAGGATTTGATGGCCTAAACAGATGCCGAAGAGTGGTTTTTTTCCAAGCAACGCCTTGGCATGAGCGATGGCGTAGGGTACTGCCTCAGGGTCACCGGGGCCGTTTGATAAAAGAATGCCATCCGGGTGCATCTGCAAGACGGTCTCAGCCGATGTGTCGGCAGGCACGACTGTGACCTTGCAATCCAGTTCGCTGAGCATATTTAAAATATTGCGTTTAACACCAAAATCGTAAACAACGACATGAAAGCGGGATTTCTCTACTTTCCCTTTTTGCCAAATATAAGATTTAGCACAGCTCACTTTAGAAACAAGATCCTGCCCCACAAGTGGCGGCACTTTTTTAAGTTTTGCCAGAAGCCTGGTGGTATCGGTCGATTCGGTCGAGATAATGCCCTGCATCGCACCATGCAAACGGATTTTCCGGGTCAGCGCCCGTGTATCCAGTCCTTCAATTGCGATAATGCCACCTTGCTTCAGCAAGGCATCCAGGCTGCCTTCCGAACGCCAATTACTCGGCTGAGGCGAATATTCTTTGACGATAAAACCAGAAAGCCAGAGTCGCTCCGATTCATGATCTTCAGCATTCACACCATAATTTCCGATGAGAGGATAGGTCATCGTCACCATTTGCCCTGTGTAAGACGGATCGCTCAGGATTTCCTGGTAGCCGCACATGCTGGTATTAAAGACCACTTCGCCAACAGCTTCGCCAGCTGCACCAAAAGATCGCCCTTTAAAAACAGTCCCATCTTCCAGAAGAAGCATGGCATGATTGTTTTGATTCATTTCTACTGCCATATCAGTTTTCTACTGTCTCATTAACCTCAACAACATTCCCAGCAACAATCACCGCACTTGCGCGGCCCTTCATTGTCCAACCGATGAAGGGAGAGTTTTTGCTGAGGGACAGAAGATCCTGAGATTTCACGATCCATTCGATATCGGGATCAATGAGGGTAATATCCGCTCGATCACCGATGCCCAAAGCGCCGATCTTTTGTCCGATGATCTTGGCCGGTCCCACCGTCAGTTTTTCAATGACTTCTGAGAGGCTCAAAACTCCGGTCTCGACTAATTTTAAAGAAAGCGGTAAAGCGGTTTCCAATCCAATAATACCGAAGGGCGCACAATCCAATTCCTGTTCTTTTTCCTCGGAGGCGTGGGGTGCATGGTCGGTTGCAATTACCTCGATTGTACCATCGGCTAAACCGGCGCGAACGGCCTCCATATCTCTCGAAGAGGCTAGCGGCGGTTTCATTTTTGCGTTGCTGTCGTAGTCTCGAAGTGCTTCGTCTGTCAAAGTAAAATAATGGGGACAGGTTTCTGCTGTGACCGAAATGCCTCGTTTTTTGGCTTCGCGAATCAGTTGCACCGAACCCGCCGTGCTGATATGAGCCAGATGAACACGGGCACCGGTCAACTCGGCTAACTCAATATCACGAGCCACCATGACAGTTTCGGATGAAGAAGGGATGCCCGGCAGACCCAGATCGGTGGACACATTGCCTTCAAAAATAACACCGTCAGCAGTGAGGTTCAGGTCTTCACAATGGTCAATCACCGGGATGTCAAAAGTCGTGGCATAAGTCATGGCCAGACGCATAATTTCGCTGTTCATCACCGGCAAACCGTCGTCTGATACGGCAACACATCCCGCTGCGACTAATTCAGCCATCTCCGCGAGTTCCTTGCCTTGCGAACCCTTTGTGATGGCACCCACCGGCAGCACATGCACCACACCTTCAGCAGCGGCCCGCTCTAAAATCAGCTCAGTCACCGCTTGATTGTCGTTGACCGGGTTGGTATTCGGCATACAACAGACAGTCGTGAAGCCGCCCGCTGCGGCCGCAGCCGTCGCGGAAGCAATGGTTTCTTTGTATTCAAAACCGGGCACACGCAGGTGAGTATGCAGGTCGATCAAGCCCGGAACGACCAACTTGCCACGGGCATCAATGCTGCGAAAAGTCCCGTCCGGTGGTGTAATTGAGGGGGCAATTTTAGAAATCACACCTGCTTCAATCAAGAGATCGCCGGTTTCATCTCGTTTATTTGACGGGTCGATGATCCGGCCCCCTTGTATCAAAATGGTCTCGTTCATCATCAGTGTTGATTCCCTTCTGAAAGCAGAAAAAAGAGTGCCATGCGCACCGCTAAACCATTTGTGACCTGTTCTAAAATAACCGAGGAAAGCCCATCCGCAATTTCAGAACTCAGCTCTATGCCCCGGTTAATCGGGCCGGGATGCATCACCAGAACTTCTGGATCTGCCAAGTTCAGTCTGCGTCGGTTGAGTCCGTAAAGTGTGGCGTACTCTCTCAAAGTCGGGAAAAACCCTCTGGATTGGCGCTCAAGCTGCAATCGAAGCAGCATAACCACATCGGCTCCGGCAAGGGCTGTATCCAGATCATGAGATATCTTCACGCCCCAGCGTGCGATCGACTGAGGGATGAGTGTTGGTGGCCCAACCACACAGACTTCCGCTCCGTATAAAATAAGGGCCTGAATGTCTGAACGTGCAACACGACTGTGAAGAACGTCCCCAACAATCACAACTTTAAGCCCTTTGATTTCTCCTTTTTTTTCCTTGATCGTCATCAGGTCCAACAGGCCTTGGCTGGGATGCTGATGGGCACCATCTCCCGCATTGATCACTGCACTACGCAGATGACGGGCCAGGATTTGAGGGACTCCCGAGGCCCTGTGTCGTACCACGATAAAATCACTGTGCATGGCTTCGATGTTTCTGGCGGTATCCAAAATCGTTTCGTTTTTAGCGGCGCTGCTTGATGCAGCCGAGATATTAATGACATCGGCAGACAGGCGTTTTCCGGCCAGTTCAAAAGAGGTGCGAGTCCGGGTGCTGGGTTCAAAAAAAAGGTTGATGATGGTCTTGCCACGCAAGGCAGGGACTTTTTTGATGTCTCGTGTCGAGACTTCTTTGAAGGACTCTGCCGTCTGGAGAATGAGGTCAATTTCCTCTCGGTTCAAAGCGGCAATCGAAAGAATGTCTTTTTGTTTCAGGCCCATTGTGTTCTAGTGGCTTTTCATTGGTCGATGCAGGACAACCCGGTCTTCTTCTCCGGTTTCTGTCAGCAGGACATTTATTTTTTCGTCGAATGCGGTAGGCAAATTTTTGCCCACGTAGTCGGCACGGATGGGTAATTCTCGATGACCACGGTCAATCAACACCGCCAATTGAATTTCTCTTGGCCTACCCAAGTCAATCAGGGAATCGAGGGCGGCACGAATGGTTCGGCCCGTATAGAGCACATCATCGACTAAGATGACTTTGTGCTCTGTCATATCAAAAGGGATTTCTGTTTTTTTAAGGGTCGGATAAGCACCTCTGTTTGCAAGATCATCTCGATAAAGCGTGATATCAAGTGCGCCAACAGGAAGCCTGTCCCCCTCGATTTTTTCTATTTGCCGAGAAAGACGCTGAGCAAGATAAACCCCGCCCGTTTGAATGCCGACGAGGACGACTTTCTTTGAGCCCTTATTCCGTTCAAGTATTTCATGAGAAATGCGAGTCAGGGCGCGTGAGATTTCGTGCAAGTTGAGAATGACTCTTTCCATATTCAAGTCTCAAAACAAAAAAAAACCTTCTCTTGATCTGAAATCCAAGGAAGGTTTAAGCAGTTTGTGTTTTCGGTGAAAGACATTTTTTTTCGCCTTTCCGATCTCACAGGATCAGATTAAAGGATGGCGCATCCTAGAAAGAATCGACAAAGATGTCAAGCAGAATCGGCTCTTTCAGCTTGCTCAAGATCCTCTGACATCGCAATACACACCCTGTCTTTGCCGCTTGTTTTTGCACGGTACATGGCGGCATCTGCTTTTCGAATCAGCAGCTGTCGGGTTTCTGAACCGGAGCGACCATAACCGATATGAGATTTAAGGGACGAAAGACCAATGCTACAGGTCAAATTTTCCTTGAAACCTGCTGGTCCTCCCTTGGGTAAATAAGGCCTCGACAGCACGTCAAATTTTTTGATCGCATCACAAATCGCTCTTGCAACCAGTTCTGCTTCTGCGAGGCTTGCTTCGGTAAAAATAATAATAAATTCGTCGCCACCGTAACGTGAGATGGTTGTCCCCTTTGTCGGTACAATTTCCTTCAAAATATGTGCGACGTCTTGTAGCACACGGCTTCCGGTCAGATGGCCAAACTTGTCGTTCACTTCCTTGAAGTGATCCATATCAGCAAAGAGCAACACAAGATCCTGTTCGCGTTTTTTTTTGGCCTGCCGAATATCCTGATCAAGTTTCACATAGAAATAGCGGTCATTAAACAAACCTGTCAGCCCATCCTGTTTGGATATTTCAAGGTGGGTTCTGGCGAAGAGTACATTTTGAATTAAGGTAGAGGTGTATCCTGCAAAAATTTCGAGTAAATTGAGCTCTTTTTCTGAAAAGTTCTTTTTTTCTTTGCGATTGATCATTTCAATCACACCGCAAACAGAGGACTCAATGATGATAGGAGCACAAATAATGGATCTCGTTTTGAAACGACTGACTTGATCACGTTTTGCCACAAAGCTTTTATCTTCATGGATATTTTTACATAAATAAGATTGGCCAGAAAGATAGGATGCGCCAACGACCCCCGCATTGACCGGAAGTTGAAGTCCCGGCAAATTAGAGGATCCTGCACCAAAACAAGCCACAAAAACAAGCTCCTGAAAGACGGTTTCTCCCTTTTTCCTGAAAGGGTCATCCAACAGGATAGACCCTGCCTCCGAGGGAACAAACTGATTAGCCTTTTTTAGAATTTCTTTTAATATCAGGTCGAGCGCAGGGGTATTTTCGTCAGGTTGTTTGCTATGACGTTCTCGACTCAGGAGTCGATTGAGCTGCTCTTTTTCTAAAATATGGAGGCGCATGGACAGCTAAAATACTCTTTTTAAATGAAGAGTGTCAAGACAGGAATCTTGAAAAAATACCAACAACATCGAGTCGCCATCCACTTAGAAAAACAGCATAATAAACGAAGCTTGCTGCCTTAATAAAAAAAGAGGGGAGCTTCTTTCAAGCTCCCCTCTTGCAAAAACATCCGATAAAAAACGGCTTATTTTTTTGCAGCGTATTCAAAATTACCTGTTGCAGTACCACCACCGGCAACTTCGATATCCAAGGTCTGGAAACCGAGCTTCTGATGGAAGGTTTTCAACTTGTATTTGCCTGCAGGAACATCACCGATTGTGTAGCTCCCATCATCGTTAACAACGGCATAATAGGGGTTTCTGACCGGCACTGCCCAGACTTGCATGTAGTTGTGCTGATCGCACTCAATCAACATGTAAACTTCTTTTTTCTTAAACCAGGTTTTCTTTACCTTGAGTGTGACTTCCTGATTCAATTTAGGGAGCGGTTTATTGAAAATGGTCTTGGTCATAGGAAATTTAACATCATAACCGTGCGGGTTGTGCAGCACACCAGCAGCGGTTTTTGGATCACTCGCGTCAGCATCTAGGTTTTTCACTAAGACGGTTGATTTTTTGCCTGTCTTTTTGGAGTTGACCACCACTGTAATCTGACGGGAAGGACCTTCACCCTCAGCAACGAGAAAGCGACATTGATCGGAGACAAATTTTGTCACGATCTTCTCGAAGGGTTTTCCAGCTTTAACTTCTTCAAGGTAGACCACAACGTCACCGAGACCGCCGTCTTTGACTCGGACGTCCTCGCGAAGACGGAGACCATCTTTGGAGTCAGCTTTACCACAGAACTCTGCCTGAGGAAAACCACCAAGTTTAAACGGAATTGGAGCCGGCTGATCGCCTTTGAAGGAAATTTTTCCTGAAATCGTGCCACCATTACTGACCGGGCCTTCGGAATACTTTGCAAAGGCTGGCGCTGTGATTAAACCCAGCGCGAGCGTTACACCCAACACTTTAGAAAACTTGTTCATTTATACTCTCTCCTTGTTAAGGTTATGAACAAAAATAAGAGCAAATTTGCTCCCGTTTCCATCCTAACGGCTTACCTTATTGCGCATGTGAAAAAATAAATTGTTCCTTCTTCATACATAGACCTTATCCCCTCAAGCGAGGTAATCGAACAAAAAGTTGACGACCACCCAAGCATATGAGGATGAAGCGCGCACATGATATTGCAAGCAAATTCGTTTGTCAAGATGGGCTTTTCCACTCGATTTCACGGAAAATCCATCGATTTTTCTTCTTGGGATTGGGGCATGTAGACAGTTAACTGATAGAAAGCAGATTCTCGGGATTTTTTAGAAACCTTCACGAAATTTTGAAAGGATTAAGGCCCGCTTCGAATCAAATTCCGAGCGAACCTCATCAGGGAGCTTTGCCATGTTATAAGCCTTTTCCAGCTCAGCGAAACACTTTTCCAGTTGCGCGCGTGTCGGGTATTCAAAAGGAGCTTCTACAGAAGCGAATATGCGACTGGCCTTTTCTCGAATTTCAACGGCTTTTAGTGTCAGCCAGTCTTCTGGAAGCGCTTTTTCAGTCAGCATTTGTTCATTTTTTTGAAGCGCAACCAGAAATGTGGCCAGAATCAGATCACGAACCGTATTTGCAGAGAGTTCCTTTTTTGACAACTTTTCCAGAATAAATTTCTCGGGCTGATTCAACATTTTCGTTCTCCCTACTCGCCATATCACTGCTTTGTTGACAGTTATCGGTGCTTCTGGCACCATGCTCGCCATGAAAGTCCGTCGGGATTTTATCAGCTATTTTTTATTTTTTCTATTCGCATTCAGCACTGCCCACCTCCCCGGAACGAGTTCTGCTCAAACACCTTCAAGTATCTCAGCTCAAGAAAAAAGCGATACAGCAGAAAACGAAGAGACGGATTATTTAGAAGAAACAGCGCTCCACTCTGATCGATTTATCTTTCGAGGGCAGGATGTTGATGAGCTGTTCATGGTTCTCATGACTTTTGAACGCGGCATTGATCATGGTCGTATTTTTGGAGAGTTTCTCGGTCTTATCTTCGAGAAAAATCAGTTGGCTTTTTTGGAAGGCAGTGCAAAATACCCCTATCAGTCTCAGGATTTTAAAAACATCTTCCCGTCCTATCATACTAAAATTGAAGGTAGCTCTGAATCGGGTTTTAAGCTCAGCTATGATGGTGGCGATGCCACTTTCAATATTTCAAGTGGGCCGGTTCTCCCCCTCTATCAACCCGACAATAGTGAAACAATCCAGAAAATAATCGGCGTTGCCGAAGCGGTTGCAACAATACACGGAAAGGAATATTGGGGAGATCTCGTCCACGAGTCACTTGTCTGGAAGGGTTTTAACGCCCTCACTCGCCATGAAGGCATCTACAAAGACTATCAGGCATTTTATCTAAAATCCGAAAAAGGCAAACAAATCTATCTTCACCAAAATAAAGCTGACCAAGAGGCTTTCCTGAAAAAATATCCGCTTCCCGAAACCCTGCAAGCCGAGGGCGGTGTCATCTTAGAAAATCAGGAAACCATCCACACCTTCAAAGCACCCATCCCCATCACCTGGCTCAAAGAAAAAAGATCGCCGCTCGGTTTCTACACCGTGCCTGAGCAGTTTCGCATTGACACTTCTGAAAGCCTGGGTTCGCTCTTCGTCTGGCCCCGTGACGCGGCATCCAAGAACTGGTTTTATGGGGGGTATTACATCATGGCAATAGAAGGTCTGTTAAAGGGAGGGGAAGAGGAAGAACGGGTTTGGGGGTTTGCAGAGTATTTTCACTAAAAGAAGCGCTGATTAAGACTTCCCGAGATAGAGATTGGAATTACGGTAATATTCCGAAAAAGCCCTTAACAAAACAACCAGCACTGCCGCACCCGGTACCGCCAGTAGAATTCCGATAAAACCAAAAAGATCCCCAGCGATGTAGATGGATGCAATGATCACCAGCGGATGCAGCCCCACCTGCTTTCCCATAATCAGGGGTGCGATGGCCAGACCCTGAATTGCCTGTATTCCCCCAAAAAGCGCCAAGACATAGAGTGGCTGAATCAGATCCTGGAACTGTAAAAAAGCAAAAGCCAGAGAAAGAACGAGACCCACAGCAAAACCAACGTAGGGAACCACCTCTCCAATTGCCGCAATAATACCGAGCATAAACGCAATATCAAGCCCGATGATTGAAAGTCCAGCCACATAAAAAACACAGAGCAGGAGAATGATCAAAAGCTGTCCTCGAACAAAACCACTTAAAGAGAGATCAATTTCCCGAAGCCGCTTGTAAACCTCTGTGTGGTAGCGATCTGGAATAAAACGGGCCAGCGAGGTTTTAATCCGGTCAAAATCCCGCAGCAGGTAATAAAACATAAAGGGGATAATGATCAGGTTTGCAACTGCCGCCACTAATCCAAAAGTATTCGTGAAAAAACTCAAAGCAAAAGTTGTTACCGGTTTGAAGAGTGCAGGTGCATCTTCCTTCAAGCGCGGCAGAATTGTTTTCAGGGTTTCATCAAATGTGCTGGGCAGTTGAATGCCTAAGGTCGATTCGATAGCAGGCAGCAGATTCTTTCGAAGATGCTCTAGATAGACGGGGAATTGCTCAAAAGCCTGCATCATTTGATCTTGCAGGGTCGGCAGCCCGAAGAATAGAAACAAGGCCAAAACAATGGTGATGAGGATAAAAACAGAGCCAATCGCCAGCGTTCTTGGCACCTGCCTTTCCTCCAGCACATCAATCACAGGATCGAAGGCGTAGGCCAGCAGCAGGGCAATAATGAAGGGACTGAGAATACTTTTAGAAAGATAAAGAGCAAAGATCGCGAGGGCACAAAGCAGAAACCAGGCAACCGAACCCTTCCAACTTACATCGCGCATGCCTTCTTTTGTTTGCATCAAGTCGGTCTAAGATTGAGAGTCGCAAGCTGCGCATCTCTACAAAATAAACCACCTATCCTTAGAGTTTTTTGGGAAATCTCGGCTGAAGCATTCTGGCATTGACAGCGACAAAACCACCTACAGCACCACCCGTTCCGGCACCGAGCAGCGCGGAGGCCATGCTGTCAATATAGATGGCTAAGCCGCTTCCAAGAAAAATACCAACAACAATAAAGAGAAAAAACTTCTGTCCGCCCAGTCTCCAGACAATCGCCCCGACAACCGCTCCAAAAAAAGTCATGGCGATCATCGACACAATGCCACCCATGAAAGAACCAATGGCAGCCCCAGTTACTCCAGTCACCATCATTCCAGGAAGAGAGGTTTTAAGTCGTTGAAAATCAAGTAATTCTGACATGCGCGGAATGCTAGCAGATATCTTTTTGGGAGTCAATTTGCGACTTTAGTGGTTAATTCAGTGAACAGACCAGCGGTTTAATCCTGGTTTTCTGAGCCTGTCTCTTCACCCATTTCATCCGTCGGAAGCGCATAGGAACCCTCAGCCCAATGCCCAAGATCAAGAGATTTGCAGCGCTCGGAACAGAAGGGGCGCGCAGGATTTCCCTGCCACAGGGCAGGTTTTTTACAAATAGGACAGGGGATTTTCACTAAAGTTCAGAGTTTTTCTGGATCGGCATCCATCGTGGTATTGCGGTTTTCTATGAGGCTTGCGTTGATATGCCCGATCCTGATCTTCGTCCGAATCAGGAGGGGAATGTGACGTTCGTCATCCGTTAACCAAAGTGTGACATCGCCTTTATCCATAAAAACCCCTTCATAACGGACCAGGGCCCTTGCCTTGATGGTTTTAAATGTCCCCAAATCGGTTTCCAGCTCTTCCCTGCCGAGCACCTGAATCTCTAATTCCCAGTTTTTATTGCTTTCATGAACATCAATAAAAACTGATTCTCCCGGCACCAAATCCTGGTGCATCCTGAAATAATAGAGGGAACTCAGCGAATCATGCACACCGGGGGGAATGCTAAAAACCTCGGTTTTGACTTCACTTTTTATTTTGTCCGTTTTAATCTGAATTGCTCGGTGTCGTACCTGATCAAAGTCGATGATTTTTTCTCTTCTTTTCCTGCCCTGCTGCTGGTTGATCTTAATATAGTGTGAATAAAACTCCTCAGTATCCACAAAAGATTCAATCCGATCTTTCACCGGATAGAAAACAGAAATAAAGTCATTTGATTCCACCGTTGAGACAATGTGATAAGCCTCTCTGCCCTTAAACTGCATTTTCTTGGAGACTGCCATCACCGCCTCACCGGCAGGAATTCCCATATAACTCACCCTGTAAACCAAACGTTCTCCCATTTGAAAGGGGCGAAGTGTCTTTAAGTTTTTAGCACGCTGAGAGAGCGGTTCAAGTGCCTGGCTTTGCGCGATTAAAACGACGAAGATCAAAAGGGAAAAAGAAAAAATTTGTTTTATTTTGGAGGAAAACTTCATGGCACCTGGATCGTAAAAGAAAAGCGACGCCTCATTAGGTAGCAGAAAAATCTTTACTCAGTCAAGCACATTGCAGCACATCAGGCCCGATAGCGCGATATTTCCACAATATTCATGATTTTCCCGTTCTCAGCACGTCTTACAAGGCTCATTTGCAGGGCCAATAAAATTCCGATATGATTCCCCTCCTTCTCTTGAGGATCTGCTTAAAAATGAATCAACCCAAGCCCGTTTCGAAGCACAACAGCAAGACTTTGCTTTTTGAAGGACAGGCCCTGATGGCCGATCCCATTCACGGCTATATCCCCTTCACCGTCCCCTTCGGCACCACGGATGAATCGAGTGAAAAAGACTTGATCGACTCAAAGTGGATGCAGCGGCTTCGATACATCAATCAACTGCAATCGGCACGTTGGGTCTACCCTTCTGCCGAACATTCCCGTTTTGTTCACTCTTTGGGGGCGATGCATGTGGCAGGGCGTTTTGCCACACATCTATATCCTTCACTAAAAGAAGTCGTGCCAGACACGCCCTCCGCAGCCTTCATTGAAGCCCTTCTGCGTGTTTCCGTTTTATTGCACGACATCGGACATGGCCCCTTTTGTCACTTTTTTGATCATAATTTTCTGGATGCCTACGACCTCACCCACGAAAAACTCGGACAGGAAATCATCCGCAGAGAACTCGGCGACCTGATCAAAGGCATCAGAAGAAGTCCCGGCGGCACCTTCGCTCCCGACGAAAGACTTGATCCCGAACAAATCGCTTTTTTAATCCATAAAGATAAACACTACCAAACACCCCCCACATTCCCGCTTTGGCTTGTCATGCTGAAACCGCTTTTTTCCGGCATATTCACCGCCGATAATCTTGACTATGTACTGCGAGATGCCTTTATGTGCGGCGTTTCAACCGGGCCTGTCGATTTAGATCGCCTCATGCACTACAGTTTTTTTTCAAAACAGGGTCTCACCCTGCATAAAGCAGGGCTGCCCGCATTGACGATGTTTTTAAATGCCCGCGCCTACCTCTATTTTAATGTCTATTATCATCGCACCACCCGATCCCTCGACACCCACATGAAGGACATTTTCCGAGCGACGATTCAAGAGATCTTTCCTTATAATCCTCTGGATCGATTGAATGACTATGCCGAGTTAAGCGATTGGTCCCTCTTGATGAAGGTGAAATCCTGGCGGCGATCCCGCTCACAATCACGTCGAGCACTTTTTGGAGAATGGGAAAAAATCTGGGGCAGGGATGTGAAGTGGAAGATGGCCTGTGATACAAGCTTGTCGAACACAGGATCAGCGAAAGCCGGTCACAGTGGAAAGGCAGGAACAGCACAGACCATCCACGCGGGTCTCTTGGAAAAACGCATGAAAACCTTGCTGCCGAAAACACTGCAAAACCTTTCCTTCCGGGTGGATGTTGCCAGCAAGGATCAGCGACCGGATAATCCAATGGAAATGGGTGAACGGCAGATCTACGTCTTCAATCCCTCTACCGGTTCCATTTCAAAAGAAGCCTTACGAGAATTTATTGATGTTGTGCCAGCGCGGGTTGTTCGTTGCCGAATCTATGCCTTAGACCACAAACACGATGCACTTTTGTCTGAAATTGCCGAAAAGGCCCTGGCGGAAATAGAAAAATAAGCCCCTCAGCGGAGCCTTGCCACAAAACGTGTAATGGCCTCAAGCGGTAAACCCACAGCAGCCAGATAATCCCCTTTAAGTTCCTGGATAAAGCGGCGTCCCGCACCTTGCACAGCATAGGCACCCGCCTTGTCGAGGGGTTCTCCCGTTGCAACATAGTCACAAATTTCAGTCTCGGTCATCGACTTCATACTAACCTCTATTTTACAAACCGAAACCTCCGACCTGTTTTGCAAAGTATCAATCATGAAAACAGCCGTCCAAATACAATGAGAACGCCCCTGCAAACCCCGTAAAATATCCTTAGCCTGCCTAGCGTCTTTTGGCTTGCCAACTTTTTTTTGCCGACATTCAATCAGGGTATCGCTGCCAATCACAATGGCATTTGAAAGACCATCTGCCACAGACCGCGCCTTACCTTCCGCAAAACAAATCGCTTCTTCTTTAGGGGATAATGCGGGGTCAGAAATTTCGTCAAAACAAGGTGGCACAACACAAAAAGGGATTTGAAGCCGAGCAAGAATCTC
>CAZRYI010000007.1:15051-19018 GCA_964604255.1 uncultured Nitrospirota bacterium | reverse complement strand
GATAAATCGAACAAGTCAAAACACAAGCCTCAAGCATGAACTGACAAGCGGAAACTCACTTTTTCCAGTACGACATTTCGGGAAGAGGCACGAGCTTGTTTCATATACTGCTATGTGATAAAATTCCCAGCTGTTACATCTCTTATCAAGTATAAAAATTGCAATTTATTGTCTGCGTAAAGTAATTGCCGTCATTTCTGGCAGTCATCTCAGACCGCTGTAGTCGTCGCAAGACAAGGAGGCATATGCAGTCTGATGGCAGTTTCTTTTCATTCTCAACAATTTCCCCTCTGAGATTCTTCACTTAACGCAATGTGCTGTTTTTGTAATTGTTTGGCCATTAAAGGAATTGCTAATCAAGTCATGAATTATTAAAATTCCCAGCTTCCTAAAGGAAAACCCCGTCTTTTCTGTCACTTAAGGAGGAGTAGCAGTGAATCTGAGTGAATGTTTCAATACACATTTTGAGATCCTATCCATTGATTCGGACGAACTAAAACAAGAGGCGCAGAGTTTGCGTTATCAGGTCTATTGCCTCGAAAGCTCAATTTTTGACGCGAAAGACTACCCGAAAGCCTTGGAATGGGATGATTATGACAGACATTCTGCCCACCGCATCATCCGGCACAAGACTACAGGCGTGGTCGTTGGCTATGTCAGATTAATCCTATCCGATCCTGGAAACATGGATGCCCGCTTTCCAATTGAAGAATATTGCAGTCCTTTTTTTTACGAAGATGCGGCCAAATATTTACAAACACCCCGGCGATCGCTTTCTGAAATTTCTCGTTTTATGGTTTCAAAACAACGTGTGCGTCATGTGATCTCAGAAACAGTCAATGGCGGAAACAACAACATCAAACAGCTTTTTAGAATAGGGGGACGCCGTGGTCAGGATAACAATAATGCTCCCCACACTAAAGAAGAGGGACGCCGTGAGGGAGACGGCAATACCGCACATCCTGCCAGAAGAGGCGGACGCCGCGGCGGAGACAGCAATACCCAGAGTCTTCCCAGTCGAAATGATCGTCGGTCCGCTTCTCCCGGCCTGGTACTCGGACTATTCCGGGCAATCGCGCAAATGGCTGTAGAAAACAATGTGGCTTGTTTTTTTATCGGTGTCGAATCGGTACTTTTTAGACTCCTGCAATGGTCCGACATCCGTTTTACACCGATTGGCCCTTTGGTTGAATACCTGGGTCAAAGACGGCCTTGTTATGGTTCTATGGCCGGGATATTGTCACATATTCAAGGGCGTAACCACGAAGTATGGGAATTCCTGACAGAAGAAGGACGTCTTCACGCACCTGAAATCAGGCACATCAGCTAAAAGGCTTCTTCGTGAGTACAGGAACGTCCCGATCAAAAATCTGGTCTTTTTCCTTGTTGGTTCTGCTCATTTTTTCTGTGGGTATCACCAAGGCTGCTGCCCCAGAAGTGGTGGTAAATTCCAGCGTCGGACAGGCGGAAATATCTAGAAATACACTTCGAGTCATCTTTGGGATGCGCCTTCATCGTTGGTCAAATGGCACCCCGATCAGGGTCTTCGTGCTCAGTGACAATGACCCACTTCACAAAACATTCAGCAAAAAAATCCTCAATGTATTTCCCCATCAATTGCGGCGGGCCTGGGATCGGCAGGTTTATTCCGGCACAGGGCAGTCCCCGATTGAAGTGGCTTCTGAAAAAGAAATGTTGGAAAAAGTTTCAACTACCCCCGGCGCAATTGGCTACCTGTTAGCGGAGAAAAAGGATGGCAATGTCAAAGCGCTGCAAGTACGTTAGTTTGCGTCATCTCAGTCGTGTTCTACTGGTTTACACCATCATCATCCCCGTCGCTCTTTTTAGTTCATCCGCATTTGGGAAAGGACTAGAGACACTTCAGTTCCACGGCTTTGCTGCTCAAAGTTTTATCTCGACATCGGACAACCGTTTTTTTGGAGATAGCAAAGAGGGCAGCTTTGATTTCAGGGAATTGGGACTGAATGCCTCCTATCGCCCGCTACCAGACTTACAGTTTTCCGCACAAATCCTGTCTCGCCGTGCTGGAAAAGTTGACGATGGCGATATTCGTTTGGACTACGCACTCATTGACTACAGCTTTCTACATAATAAATTCGGGAATATCGGCCTTCGCATCGGCCGGATCAAAAACCCTTTAGGGATCTACAACGACACGCGCGATGTCGCCTTTACAAGGCCGAGCATCTTTCTCCCTCAATCCATCTATTTTGATCGTACACGAAATCTAGCCCTCTCAGCGGATAGCATTTACATCTACGGCGAGTTCCAGACAAGTTCAGGAGAGATTTTTTTTGAACTTGGAACGGGTTACCCCACGGTAAATGATAAAGAAACCGAGCTGGCCTTTCTTGGCCCTCAGCCGGGAAACCTTGACGATAGACTTTCATATCTGGGCAGTCTGATCTTTGAACAGGATGGCGGTAGAATCCGCCTTGGTGTCAGCGGTGCCATTGTGAATATTAAATTCAACACGGTGGGATCGACAGGAGATATTCGTTTTACCCCTTTAATTTTTTCAGGCCAATACAATTCCGAATTCTGGAGCCTGACTTCAGAGTATGCACTTCGTTATTTCAAGTACAGAAATGTCGGGGGAATTGGCGATAATGGCAATAAGGATCAGATCGGCGAAAGCTATTATATTCAAGGGACTTACCGTTTCCTTGACAATCTGGAGACCTTTATTCGCTATGATGTGCTATACCAGGACAGAGATGACAGAGGGGGAGAACAGTTTGCCGCAAATGGAAGTGGTTCGAGTAAGACCCAGTTTGCCGAAGACTGGACCTTCGGTCTCCGTTGGGATATGACAAAATCGCTGATGTCACGTATTGAGTATCATATCATTGACGGTACCGCATGGCTTCCGGCCCTGGATAATCCTGATACGACAACCATAAAACAATCCTGGAACATGTTTGCACTTCTAATCTCTTACCGCTTCTAGGAAGCTGTCGGAGTAGAACCATCCTAGGCCCAACAGCCTCCTAGCACTTTTGAGAAGACCTGCATTGAGAGACCTGCATTGATGGATGAAGCGCAGAAAGAACCCTGCAAGCCACAAAAAGTGCGGCGTTTTTTAAGCCTGAAATGGAAAACACTCTTTTTACTCAGCCTGATTCTTGTATTGATCAACGCCTCCTTTCCCTTCCTCAGCTACATGAATCTGCTCAGACAGTTTGACACCCGCCGTGAAGCAGCCCACAAGCAATATGCCCAGGAATTTGAAGCGGTATTAAAACAGACTGCCCAGGGCCTGCAGCAATTCGGTGCAGCTATTCCCTCTCTGGAGGGGATGAAGGAAGCGCTCTTGCTCGGACAAGGCAATGAAATTGTCACCGCCTTTGGCCATCACTGGCCCTTGCTGCAACTCGATATCGGCATTGATGCCGCCTATTTTTATTCTAATTCAGGCCGTGAATTGGCCGGATGGCGAGCCGATGGTTTTACCGGAGCGAGAGATCTGCTCATTACCGAATGGGCCGAGGCCGTGCAGAAGAAGGATCAGCCGATGACCGCGCTTTCCTGCCACAGGGTTTGCGCACAATACGCCATGGTGCCGATTTTGCTGAAAGGAGAGAACATTGGTTCTGTTTTATTAGAACGTTCTCTTGCTGAAGTCATTGTCAACTTTCAAGGGATCTCCAGAGTCGATATCGGCGTCATGATCAATCATGGTCAAAACCCTGCTGATTTATCCCTTCCCCCAAATGCCGCCTCCCTCTGGAACACTGAAGTGGTCGCCTTAACCCACGCAGAACAAACACTTCCGCTGCTCAAAGCACTTGCTCTGGAAGCACCTGAAATTGATGAAATCCTTGCAGGACGTAAAATCCACTATGATCAGAGGGACTATGAAATACGCTTGATTCCGCTCGCAGGGCTAGCCAGTTTTGGTTCGGGACATCTGGTCATTATTGATGATATTTCCGAAACATTGTCC
>CAZRYI010000007.1:10001-14951 GCA_964604255.1 uncultured Nitrospirota bacterium | reverse complement strand
ATCATCTTGACACAAAGCGAAACCGGGGAGGTGATGATGCTGAACCAGCATGGCGCCGACTTGTCAGGCTACTCACAGCAGGCCCTTTCGAAAAAAACCTTTTTGAGCCTCTTGTCCCCTCACGACCTCGGTCCCGGCCTGAAAGATGATTTGAAGGCCTTAAGCACATCCAAACGTGACCACCTTTCTCATGAATCTGTCTTGGTCTGCAAAGACGGATCGAACAGACACATCGTTTGGTTCCATTCTCATTTGGCGAGAAAAAAGGCACATGAACCTGCCATCCTTTCCGTCGGCATTGATATTACGGATCGAAAGCGAGCAGAAGTACGGCTGTCCTGGCTCGCCGACCACGATCCTCTGACGGGCCTTTTTAATCGCCGCCGTTTCCAAAGTGACCTTGAACGTATTCTTGCTGAGACGAAGCGCTACGACCGAATGGGTGCCCTGCTTTTTTTCGACCTTGACCAGTTTAAGTATATTAACGATACCCGTGGACACCACGCAGGAGATGCCCTGTTGAAAGTGGTAGCGGCACAGCTCTCCCGTCTCGTTCGATCAACCGATTTCATCAGCAGACTCGGAGGCGATGAATTTGCCCTGGTCATTTCGGAATCGGATGAAAAGGGTGCCATCCAGGTTGCACAAAAAGTGACGGAGTATTTAAAAGATGTTGTGGTGCCCGTGGCGGATCATCAATACAAAGTCTCCGCCAGCATTGGTATCGCCCTTTTTCCGCGCGATGGTGAAACCGTTCAGGAACTGCTTGCCAACGCCGACCTTGCCATGTATCAGGCAAAAGAAAGGGAGCGTGGCACTTGGCACCTCTTCTCGGGACATGAACACCTGAAGGAACGAATGCACAAGCGGGTCTACTGGAAGAATAAAATCAGAGAAGCCCTGGATCAAAACCGTTTTGTCGTGCATTTTCAACCGGTTCAAAATGTGGCGACCCGGGAAATCTATTTTCATGAAGCCCTGCTGAGGATGAAAGGTGAAGATGGCAAGCTCATCCTGCCCGGCGCTTTTATTCCGATTGCCGAAGATTGCGGCCTGATCCATTCCATCGACCATTTTGTACTCGAAAATGTTGTGACCCGTCAGGCCCAGCTTGAAAAAGAGGGATACCGATCCACCTTTTCCATCAACCTTTCCGGCCATGCTTTTGGTGATCGGGAGTTGCTACCCAACTTAAAGCGCACCATTAAACGCACGGGTGCCGATCCGAAAGCATTTATTTTTGAAATCACTGAAACAGCGGCGGTTTCAGATCTTGTGGCTGCCTGTAAGTTGATGAATGAGATCAGGGAATTGGGCTGTCGTTTTGCGCTTGATGACTTCGGTACCGGATTTTCTTCATTTAACTACATGAAACAACTGCCGGTAGACTTCGTTAAGATCGGTGATACCTTTATCAAGGAACTTGCTTCCCACACCGACGATCAAATTTTCGTAAAATCCCTCACTGAAGTAACAAGAGGTCTGGGGAAAAAAACCGTCGCAGAAGGCGTGGAAGACGCACACACACTCAAACTGCTTGGAGAGTACCACGTCGATTTCGCCCAAGGTTTCCACGTCGGACGCCCCTCAGAAAAGATTATAATTTCGTAGGGGCGACCCTTGTGGTCGCCCAGCGCTCATATCGTACGAAACGACCGGATTGTGCGAAATAACTAAATTACATGAAATAATAGAATCGTACGAAACAACCGGATCATACAAAACAAAAATGGGCAACTACCAATCGGGCAACCACAAGGGTTGCCCCTACATGCAAAATCTTCCTTCACGAATCATTTGAGAGATTTTTTCAAAATCCTTGTGCAGAGAACGGTCTTCGTCCAGGGGGGCGATTTCCGACCGCAAGACCTTCACAGCCCGCACCACACCCTGTCCCGGTTTTAAGGGGGCATGAAAAGCGATGCCTTCCGCCGCCGCAAAGAGTTCTATTGATAATATCTGTGAGATTCGCTCACACATCTGCCGAAGTTTTAATGCTGCGCCCATTGCCATGCTGACATAGTCTTCCTGATTTACTGAGGTGGGAATCGAATCAACGGATGCCGGTTGCGCCAGACCTTTACACTCCGAAGCAAGCGCTGCGGCGGCGACTTGAGGCATCATCAGCCCGGAATGCAGCCCGGGACGGCGGGTTAAAAAGGGAGGCAGGTCGATGTCCTCGGGATCGATCAACTGGGCAATGCGACGTTCTGAAATCACAGCCAGGTGGCAGAGCGCGATGGCAAGATGATCAAGTGCCAAGGCAATAGGGTGTCCATGAAAGTTGCCGCCCGACAGCATCTCTCCCGACTCTGGAAAGACAATAGGATTGTCAGTCACGCTGTTCATTTCAATCGACAGCACTGAAGCCACCACATCAATCGTTTCATGAACCGCCCCGTGGACCTGAGGCATACAGCGGATCGAATAGGGATCCTGTACCCGCTGACACTGTATGTGGGAAGCCCGAATTTGGCTTTTTTCCAGGTGCTTCAAAAGAGTCAGCGCCACAGCCCTTTGGCCGGGATGTGGTCTTAAATGCTGAAGTTTTGCTTCAAATGCCGTGGGCGTTCCCATCAGAGCCTCTAATGACATTGCTCCCGAAAGGTTGGCTGTTTCCAAAAGAATCTCCGCCTCACGAAGCGCCAGCAGACCCAAACTGAGCGCTGCCTGTGTGCCATTCACGAGCGACAAACCTTCTTTAGCTTCAAGGGTAATGGCTGTCATGCCCGCTCGTGCAAGGGTTTCCTGCCCGGAAAGTCGCTCTCCCTGCCACATGACTTCGCCTTCACCAATCAATAAAAGTGCGAGATGGGCCAGCGGGATCAAATCACCACAGGCCCCGACCGATCCTCGACTCGGAATCAGGGGGTAGAAAAGCTGATTGAGCATCTCAACAAGGCGCTCGACAATGATCGGCCTCACACCTGAATGGCCCCTGGTCAGCACATTCGCCCTGAGAAGCATCATGCCGCGCACTTCACTTTCTGAAAGCGGCGGACCAAAACCGCAGGCATGGCTCCTGATCAGATTAACTTGGAGGGCCTTGATGTCGCCCAAGGAAATCTGTTGGTTTTTTAGCTTTCCAAATCCGGTCGTCACCCCGTAAACAATGTTGCCCGCTTCAAGTTGTTGTTCGACAAGGCGACGAGCGGGTTTCATTTTTTTGATTGCAAGCGGGGAAAGACGGACTGGTCTGTGGTGCAGCACCACATCGTAAAAATCAGCGCGTTTGATATCGCGTCCAGTGAGGCTAAGGGCTTTCATCATCAACTCCCATCTAAATCGAAGGCGCAACTTGAAACGCATCTTGTATTGGAAGGGGCGCTTCGTTCACATCTTCAAAATAATATGCTATGATCCCGCGCCATGAAGCCTGGAATCCGACGCATTTTTATGCTCAGCCTCAATCTTGCGGTACTTTTTCTTTTTTTCCCGAACCTGGACGCAGAGATTATTTCACAAAAACGCGTCGAGCCTTTTGAGCGGGAATCCTGCCGACTTTGCCATAAAGGGCCATCAAAAAGCCAGATTGATAACAGCCGTGATCCCTGGTGTGTGCCCTGCCACCGGCAACATGGGGTGGGTACGGATCTGGGGCTGCAAACTTATGCAACACAGCGCCTCCGCACAAACCATCAATTGCCAGGGCCCAGACAGCAGGAGACGATCATTGCTCAGGAAACCGTCTTGATCCCCGGCGGTGACTTTATTATGGGGGAGGATTTTACCAAAAAATCACTCGGCCCCCGCCATGTGGTCACGCTTCCCCCTTTTTACATCGACAAATACCATGTCACAAACGGACACTATCAAGATTTTGTCAACGACACCGGCTGGAGGCTGCCCTCCCATTGGTTTCAAGGCGGCTATCCACGCGGCAAGGCCAATCATCCCGTGGCCTTTGTGAGTTGGTCTGACGCAGGGGCCTTCTGTAAATGGGCGGGAAAACGCCTGCCAAGCGAAGCCGAATGGGAAAAAGCGGCACGCGGCACCGAAGGACGGATGTTCCCCTGGGGAAAGAAATTTTTAAAGGCCCATGCCAATGTCTACCTGGAAGAAGTGAGAGACACGACCCCCGTCGATGCCTATCCAGAGGGCATCAGCCCCTATGGTCTTTACGACATGTCGGGTAATTTGTTCCAATGGACTTTGGATTGGTTCCAGCCCTACCCCGGTAATGATGTTCCCCATCCCAACTTTGGTGACACCTTGAAGGTACTGCGCGGCGGGTCTTTTTACGATTGCAGTAACTACCGTTGCGGTCTTTCATTTCAAACATTCAACAGAATCTCACTGCTGCCGCAAACACGAGCGATTTCAGCCGGTTTCCGCTGCGCCAAATCAGCTGGGGGCAACCCGACGTCGGAAGCAGAAAAATAAGCGCCATATGAAGGAGTTTTAAACCCATGAAAATCAGTTTTGCACTTTTCATTCTTTTGAGCATTTTAAACATAGGTGGTCAGGCAAATGCCCAACTTGCTTCAGATGGCAACGAATGCCCCAAGGTTGCCGGAGACAAAAACAAGTGGGTTTATTTTGTGAAGGATGAGCGACATTATCACTGTTACAACCAAACCGAATTACATAAGACGGAAAGCGGGATCATCGGTGTCTGGGTCAAGCTGATGCCCAGGAATCAAAAGGTGATTGACCACTTTATGCTGATCCGACGCAACAATGCCTTTCTCATGGAGGGTTACGACGATTTTCAATATATTGTCATCGCCCTTGAAATCGACTGCCTTGAGAATAAATCTGCCCTCATCGAACAGCGAGACTACGGTAAAGACGGGAGAGTGCTTGATCGGGTTCGCACACCTTTAAGAAACTGGCAGGAGATCGGAACAAATTCCTATCACGATCTTTATAAAAAAGTACTTTGCAAAAAAGAGATTAATAAAAAATAGGCATCGTGTGGTAGGGGCGTATTGCAATACGCCCCTACAT
>CAZRYI010000007.1:8512-9901 GCA_964604255.1 uncultured Nitrospirota bacterium | reverse complement strand
TAGAGGAATGCTTGGCGATTATGTGATCATTTTACCAAGCACAAAAAACCCGGATAATGTGTGCAAAAAAATTAGACCCGTAAAAAGCGTGAAACTTTAGTAAGAGAGGTGTTAAATGTCAAAAAAAATGAGTATGACAACAAAGATCTTAGTCTGGATGGTAGGGGGTTTAGTGCTCGGTAGTGTTATTAATGCTTTCGCTAGTGAAGTAGCGTTTGTTCAAGACTATCTTGTTAATGGATTATTCCTCGTTGCGGGTGCAATGTTTATCAGCTCGCTGAAAATGCTGGTTGTTCCGCTGGTCACCTTCTCTTTAATCTGTGGTGTCTGTGGTATCGGTGATATTAATAAGCTGGGCCGAGTCGGTGCCAAAGCTTTTGGCTTGTTTATGTTAACCACCGCACTCGCCATTACACTTGCAATTAGCGTAGCGAGCATTATAGCGCCGGGGGAAGGTTTTGATTTGGCGCAAGCCACGTCGGCAGAATTCTCTGTGAATGAAGCACCTCCACTGACACAAGTGATCATCGATTTGATTCCAGGTAATCCAGTGGCCGCTTACGCAGAAGGCAACATGCTGCAAATTATTTTCTTCACGATACTCTTTGCTGTCTGTATTTTGATGATTGGCAAGCAGGGAAGACCTATTGCCGAAGGGGCTGAGAAGCTGAATCTGGTCATGATGAAAGTCGTGGATGTTGTGATGCACATCGCACCGTATGGTGTGTTTGCTTTAATGGCAAAAACATTTTCACTGCAAGGTTTAGGGTTGATTGTGCCTATGCTGAGTTACTTCGTTGTTGTTGCCCTTGTTTTAACGCTTCATGCAACGGGAACACTGATGATCTTGCTAAAAACCTTAGGCAAAGTGAGCCCTTGGGTTTTTATGAAAAAAATGCGTGCCGTACAAATATTTGCTTTCAGCACATCCAGTTCTAACGCGACAATTCCAGTGACATTAAGGGCGACCGAAAAGCGTTTGGGTGTTGAAAATTCAACGGCCTCTTTTATTGTTCCGTTTGGTGCAACGATTAATATGGACGGCACCGCTATCATGCAAGGTGTGGCCACCGTATTTATTGCTAATGTGTATGGCATTGACTTGGGGCTGAGCGGTTATCTCACCGTTATTGGTATGGCAGTTTTAGCATCCATAGGAACCGCAGGCGTGCCTGGAGTAGGGTTAATCATGTTGGCCATGGTATTTAATCAAGTGGGCTTGCCGATAGAGGGCATTGCATTAATCATGGGGGTTGATCGTTTACTCGATATGATGCGAACGGCCGTTAATGTGACAGGGGACAGCGCCATCACAACGATTGTTGCTCGCAGTGAAAACGCCATTGATATGAAAATCTACAACGACCCTGATGCGGGCTTGATTGAAGA
>CAZRYI010000007.1:2871-8412 GCA_964604255.1 uncultured Nitrospirota bacterium | reverse complement strand
GATAAAGGCAAGAGATTCTGCACACTTGAGCAAAAGATTGATGGCTGAGAAAACAACAATGTATGATATGCTTTCGCTTTGACAATATCCTATTGACAATATTCAAAACAGGTATATGATGTCAGTCAAAATTGAGCGCCGTCCCGGGGTTGGATGAAAAACACAAATCAAAAATCTGCGGAATGCCTGAAGCTATGTCAAAAGGTTTTTGCCTGTTCGGCGGATGCCATGGCTGTCATTGATCCCGAAGGCTATTATCTGGATCAGAACCGTTTTCATCAGGAACTCTTCGGTCACGCTGATGAAAATCTTCAAAACCTGACACCGGCAATTCATTTCGGTGACGGGCCTTTTTCAGAAATTAAAAAGACCCTTTTCAAAGAGGAAATCTATCGGGCTGAGCTGGTTGGAAAAACCGCTGCACAGGTCGAAAAACAAATCGACTTGTCGATTTTCCCCATTAAAGACGATTGCGGTGAAATCCTTTGTTATCTCATGACCCACCACGACATTACCGGACGAAAAGAAGCAGAAGAAGCCCTGCGTCTTTCTATTATGGGTTATGCCCTGGAAGGGATGATGGTCACAGATTGCTCTGGACGCATTCTGCTGATCAACGACACCTTTACAAAAATCACGGGTTATAGTTTCCGCGAAGTCGTCGGGAAAACCCCGGAGATGCTTTACTCCGGTCGGCAGGGACACAGTTTTCACAAGCAGATGTGGCAGACACTCCTGCGCAAAGGCAGATGGCAGGGCGAGATTTGGAACAGGCGCAAAGATGGCACAATTTACGCCGAATCCCTCCACTTCAGCCCTTATCAGGATAAAGCAGGAAAAACCACCCACTACATCGGTCTCTTTTCCGACCTTTCAAAACGCGAACTTTCTGAAGAACGCATGCTCTATTTCGCCCATCATGATGTACTCACCGGCCTGCCGAACCAACGGCTGCTGAACGACCGTTTTGCGCAGGCCATTAAACAGGCAGAGCGAAAAAAGGAAAAACTGGCCCTGCTCTACATTGACCTGGATCACTTTAAACGTCTCAATGATCAATTAGGCCACACCGCAGGGGATGAACTGCTGGTCATCATTGCCGGACGACTCAGCGGATCGGTGCGTGACTGCGATACCGTTGTGCGTCTTCCTCACGATATTTTTGTCATCCTGCTGACCGAGAGCAGCGCCATTGAACATGTGGCAACCATCTCTCAGAAAATCCTTCACCTCATTGCCAAACCGATTTTGATCGAAACACAGCCTGTTGCTCTCAATGCCAGCATCGGCATCTCCCTGTTTCCTGCTGACGGAACCAATAGCACCACTTTACTTGATCATGCACGCATAGCCATGTCGCGCGTTAAAAATCAGGGCAGAAACGGCTACCAGTTTTATTCAGAAGAGTTGGGTGCCAAAACGTTGGAACGGATCGAGCTGAAAATGGCGATTCAACGGGCCATCGACCGAGAGGAATTTCAAGTCTACTATCAACCCCAGGTGAGTCTGGCAACAGGGCAGATTTCCTGCGTTGAAGCCCTGATCCGCTGGCAGCACCCGCAAAAAGGTCTGGTGGCACCCGCAGCCTTTATTCCGATGGCAGAAGAAACCCGACTGATTGTTGAAATTGACGCCTGGGTATTACGCGTCGCCTGCAAACAACTGAAAATCTGGCAGGATGCGGGCTTTCCGAAGCTGCGCATTGCCGTCAACCTTTCCGCCCTTCAATTCCAGCAGCAGAACCTCTGCGCTCTGGTTGATGACATTCTTTGTGAAAGCGGCATCGCCCCCGATGCCCTTGAACTTGAACTGACAGAACGCATTACCATGACCGATGTGGATAAAGGCATTGAAACGATGAAAAGTCTGCATCAATTGGGTGTGCGCATCGCCGTTGACGACTTCGGCGTCGGCTATTCCTCTCTCGGTTATCTGAGACAGTTTCCCATTCACACTTTGAAAGTCGATCAATCCTTTGTCAAAGGGCTCTGTGATAACCCTGACGACGCAGCCATTACAGCCGCCATCATTGCAATGGCAAAAAGCTTAAATCTGAAAGTCATTGCAGAAGGCGTTGAGACAAAAGAACAGATGGATTTTCTAAGACAACATCACTGCGGCAGTATGCAGGGCTTCTATTTTAGCCGCCCCCTGCCCGCAGATCTCCTTGGCGATTTCCTCGCCGCTTCCCCCAAACTCGACCTGCCTCAAGCAGACTAAACCGCCGTTTTATCGTCCGCAGATTTCTTGACAATTCGCCCCCTTTTGGTAAGTTTTAAGGAGGAATATTAACCTTCAAACAATCTAAATCTGCGCTTAAAATGCGGCCGCCATGAAAAATATTGCCCTGATCCTCAGTTTTTGCTCCGTCCTTTTCCCCCTTTCCGCTTTCGCTGAACCCCTCAAATCTCAGAATCCCTGGGCTGCCCTTGAGCAGGGGATTCTGGCACTTCACAAAACCTACGACCCAAAACATGCGCTTTTGAATGATCAGGCCTTTGTCCAGCAGGTTGAACAACAGATCAATGCCGGGCTGTGGTCAAGCGCGCAAAGCCTGCTGGAAGGCTCCGACTTTATCTCCGTTAAACGACTTCGACAAACCCTGCTGGTGAGACGTGGCGAGTTTGAGGCGGTCTACAAAACCGCACAAGCAGACCCCGACCTTTTTCTGGGACAAGCAGAAATCACTCTGGGTGCTGCACAAGGTGCGCTGATCAACAAGGATTTTCAGGGCGCAATTGCATTGCTCAAAAGCCGTATCCTGCAAGAGGAGGGCATTCCGCTCCGCCTCTACCTTACCGCCCTGGCTTATTGGGGCCTCAAAGACGACGATAATTTGAAAGTTGTTTTGTCAGCCGCACAATCTTGGGCGGAAGATTATGAAGACTCGCCCTGGGCCGCCCGTTTCCATCTATTAAAAGTCTATTACCATTTAAGCCGACAAGAGCACGACCAGGCTTTTGCCAGCCTCGGCCCGGTTTTCAATGAAAATGCCGATATGGCCCTGCTGGCCCTCACCTGGGGTTATTTTCAATTAGATGCCACAGAAGACCTGCTTGGTACCCTGTACGCCATTGAAAGCGATGCGCCTGATGCACCCTATTACAGCCAGGTCTTTAGAATTTTAAGCCGGTTTTTGATTGAAAAAGGGGATCTGCGCGGAGCCATCGAAATGGACCAGCAGGAATGGGAGGCTTTGCGAAAACAACGCCAGGCCCTCGAAGAAGAGATGAACACCTTGAAAGCGAGCGAAACCGCCTTCGGAAGATCCTTCCCTCCCGCCTCCCTGCTGACCCAAACCCTGCAAGACCTTCAGGAGCGCGTGGGCGAAAAACATGAGATATCCACCCTGCTTTGGGCGATCAATCTCCGTCAAAATCGAGAAGTGCTTAAAAAACTCAAAAAACGGGAACGACACATTGAGCGAGAACAAAGACGACTTCAAATGGGCATGATTCGACGCTGTATTTCCCTGCGTCAAGGCAAGTTAAACGACCCCGCGCTGGAACAAATTTACAAAGAAGCGCAGAACGCAGCGGAAGCAAAACAAGTCTCTACGGTGGTCGCCAAACTGCGTGAACTGCTCGGCCAGCAGCCCAAGGGTTCCTATGCAGAAGAGAGTCATTTTCGACTGGGCAACTTCGCTTTTAATTCAGAAAATTACGACACGGCGATTCAACATTACAGCAGCTTACTGAAACAGCCTGAATCGCCCCTCTATCGTGCCTCGGTCTATAAATTGTCCTGGGCCTACTACCTCGAAGGCAAAGCGGATTTAGCCATTCAGCTACTCATCAATCAACAGATCGACCAACAAATTGCAGAAAGGCAAAAAGCTGGGATAGACGGGAAAAAAACGGCAGAAAGCCTCTGTGAAATCAGCCGAACCACGGTGGAAGAAACCGCACCCTTCAGGCTCATGGCGCTCACGCTCAATGCACTCGGCGGCGCAGAACAAGTGGTCGCCCTTGTGAAAGATCGGGCCATTGCAGACGCTTATACCCTGGTTGAAAAAACGGCTCACTATTACGAATCTGAAAAACGACTTGCGGAAATGTTTGTGGTCATCAATGCTTGGATCAACGCAAACCCCCTCTACAAACAAACTCCTTTCCTGCATCAAAAAATGCTCGCCCGGATTAAAAAATCGGATCAAAATACAACTGCCGCGATCATTGCAGCCAGAACAGATTTTATCCGACGTTATGAACCGGGCAGTGACTGGGCCATCGCAAATCAAGCAGGACAGGCTGAAAGGGTCAATAAGGAGTCAGCTCGCCCTGAGTCTGTCGCCATGATTTTAAAAAAGCACTTACAATTTTTAATGGCCCATTTTTATGCCGAAGGGAAAAAGACCGATGCGCTTGAGGTCAATGCGAAGGGTCTGCCCTGGTATCGTCGTTACCTTGAACAGTTTCCCAAAGAAGCAGGCAGTGGCCGCATTCGCTTTCTCTACGCAAACCTGCTGTCCAAAAATGGCGATGAAATCGCAGCCAGTATCGCCTATCAACAAAGTGCTTATGAGGATGTGCCCCACCAACTTTCTGTGGAAGCGGGATTTCGTGAAATCATTTTATTGGAAAAACGCTTTGAGGCATCCCACCCAAATATCCTGGCGGGTTATGACCGTTTTGTCAGCCGTTTTCCTTCAGATGCCAGAGCCAAAGAAATTTCTATGCGCCTGGCTTCCTTCTTTTTTGAACAGGATAATTATCGAAAGAGTCGTATTTATGCTGCGGCTGTATTGCCAAAACCGGATCGGATTCAGGCCGCTTTTCGAGGGATAGAGGTTTCGGCAAGTCGCATGATTGCCCAAAGTTATCTCAAAGAGCGGGCCTATGCGGAAGCAATTACCTTTTTAGAAAGTCTTTTTTTCAGGGTCTCAAAGCAGGAAGGGATGGCAGAATTCACTGCTTTGCTGGTACTCGCCTACTTTCAAAACGGGGAAGCCTTGAAACAGCGGGCGAAACATCAGCCTGCTGCCGACTCTTATTGGGAAGCCTATATACGCGGCACGGAAGACGAAATCGGCCCATTGGCACTTTTTGAAGCCGCAACACTCTGGCGTCGTGCAGGCTCTGGAGAAAGATCGGAAGAAGCACTTCAGATTTTCTACAATCGCTACCCCAACTCTGTGCTCTACCATCCCGCCCTCATGTCATTGGCTGCCCGCTATCAGGAAACCGGACGACTGGCACATGCGGCTGACACATATGAAGAAGCCAGTGAACTTGCTACCCAGGATCGCTTGTCCAGAAAGGCCCTGGAAGAAGCCATCGGACTCTATGAACAGCTCGGAAATTGGCGCAAAGTCTTCACCTTAGTGATAAAAAGGGCAGCACATCCACCCGAAGAAGGACAGGACGCAACATTCTGGATGTTGAAAGCGGCGGAAGCCAAACTCAATGTCAAAGAAGCAGTATTGGCCCAGCAAATACTCATCGCCCTCATCAAAAATGCCCCGGAAGACGAGGCAGAATCAGACCCCGTCACAAAAGCCCACCTGCTTTTAGCCGAATCAAAAATTGCCGACTTTGAAGC
>CAZRYI010000007.1:0-2771 GCA_964604255.1 uncultured Nitrospirota bacterium | reverse complement strand
GCTTGGTGTCAAAAATGAGTGGACACAAAAAAGTGCCGAGCGCCTTAAACAGATTTATAAAACATTTGAGTTGGCGACTCTGGAAGAAGAGGAGACCTGAAAATGATGAAACAGAAAGTCCGTTTAAATTTAACCATGATGGCATGGCTCGTATTGTTCGGTTTTTTCATGCCCGAATTAAGCCAAGCAGGTCTGCGCGAAGCTTTGCCTGAAATTGAACGGGGAGGCGATCAAACCATTTTGCTGGACGAGATGATTATTCGAGGCGATACAGGAGAAGAATCGTTTCAGGAAGAGATCTCTGAGGAAAAAATTGAAAACAACGCAGCACAACAGCGTCCCAGTGAGCGCCCCCTGCTCTCGACAGTTTTAAGTTGGAAGGGCAATGAAATCATCGCACTCGACATTCCAAAAGAAATTCTGGAACAACTCACCCGGCCCGACCTCAGCTACGTCTTAGAGAGAGAGGCAGCACAGGACGATGTTGATTAAGGAAGTATTAATTAACTGAGAACGCCCTCTGACCTTCAGATCAACGCCACACTGTCATTCAATCATGACAATCGTCATAAATTAAGAACACCTTCTTTCAGTCTACTTTCTAAAATCTGCTCCAAAAGCAGGTCTACGCGAGGATCTGTCCAGTGGATTTCCCGTCTTTCCCTGGCACCACAATTGCTCTTTATAAGAAATAGAAAGATAGAAAAACCGGTAAAAAAGGAGGTTTATCATGACGATCAAAAAAGTGCTGATTCCAACTGATTTTTCTGAATTGTCCGATCAGGCAATTGATGTCGCTCTGCCAATAGTCAAACAGCTGGATGCTGAAGTAACCTTTCTTCATGTCATAGAACGACTTGATCATCCAGACGACATGACCGCACTTTTCGATGAAGGTTATGCCTTCATGATGGATCGTGCGCGTGCTTTATTAAATGATCTGGTGATCCGTGCAAACCAGGGGGGCAGCACTGCCGAGTCTGAAATTCTGAATGGCACACCCTATGTTGAGGTGCTCAGGATGGCGGAGAAAATGGGAGCAGACCTCATCATCATGGGAACACATGGCAGAAAGGGACTTAACCACATGTTGATGGGCAGTCAGGCGGAACGGGTTGTGAGAATGGCGGTTTGTCCGGTCACGACAATCAAAACAAATAAAACCGATACGAAGTAAGCGCGTTCAACGCAGTATTGATTTTATCGCCCTGTTATCAATGACGATTGTGCTATTGCTCAGAAGCCGCTCGGATTGCCCGAATTCGTTCAAGTAGCGGAGGATGAGAAGCATTTAAAAAGACGTGGATTGCATGTGGGCTGAGGTTGCTTAAGTTGTGGGCGGCGAGTTTTTTGAGGGCCGTGACCATTGTTTCCGCGCCTTTTACGGCCTTGACTGCGAATCGGTCTGCTTCGTATTCATTTTTTCTGGAAAGCATGTTGAGGAATAAAGACAGAATGAATTCGATGGGACTGTAGAGCATACTGAAAAATAGCAGGCCGGTGTAGGTAGCAGGCTCGGCAATGTAAAAAGCGTCGTAAAGCCCTTGGTGACTTAAAAAAACGGACAGTAAAAAGAACATTACCCCCGTATGCACTATGCTCAAGATCATCCCCTGCTGCACATGTTTCTTTTTGTAGTGACCGATTTCGTGGGCAAGGATGGCGACGAGTTCATCGATGGTTTGTGTTTCAATCAGGGTATCGTAGAGTGCAATGCGTTTGTTTTTGCCAAAGCCGGTAAAAAAAGCATTCGACTTGCTGGAGCGTTTTGAGCCGTCAATCACAAAGACGTTTTGCAAGGGAAAATCAAGGGTCTTGGCAAGTGCCATGATCTTGTCTTTGAGTGTGCCTTCTTCAAGAGGCTTGAAAGTGTTGAAGAGCGGCATAATCCAAGTCGGCGCAATCAGCTGAATCAGCAACAGAAAAAGCGTCGTGACGATCCAAGCATAAAACCAGGCTTCTGCACCGGCAAATTCAAAAAAACTCAGCAAGGCCGCAAGCAGTGGCCCACCCAGCAAAACAGAAAGCACCGCCCCTTTTAATAAATCGATACAAAAGAGTTTGACCGTGGTTTTGTTAAATCCGAATTTTTCTTCAATGACAAAGGTTCGGTAGATTGAAAAGGGTAGAGAAAGCAATGTCAGCCCTAAATAAAGCGTGGCAATGTAGAGCAAACCGCTCGGAAGCACACTGAATTGCCAGGCGCGCACCCACACATCCAATTGATTAAAACCCTCGGAAAACCAAAAAACAAGGGTGAAGATCAACATCAAAGTGGCAGTCAAAAGTCCAAACTTTGTACTTTCGCGGGCGTAGTTTTGGCTTTTGCGATAGGCCTCCGCATCGTAGATGCCTTGCATCTCTTTCGGAAGCTCTGCTGCGAGCCTGCTGATATTGAGACAATTGGACAAGAGATTCAGCAGATATTCGCTGATCAAGGTCAATAAGATGATGATGCCGTAAAAATTCATTGGCGCATTTTCCTGATACCGCGCCTAAACGTAGCATCTTTCTCGTCATTCCTGCATGTTTTTAGCGGGAATGACGTGGGCGAATAAAATGGATTTCCGTTAAAAAAATGATCTTAAATGATGTCAAGACGGTAGTGTTCAGCCAGACACGAATGAAAGCAGGGCGATTTCTAGCATTTCCAAGCTCACCACTGCAAGTAAGTCCGAATGGAGACAGAGCGTTTATTGAAATGCGTGTGGAGATGGTATGGCGTGATTTTAGTCTTGGCTGTGGCGAGGGCTTTATTTGAAATGTGAATT